>NZ_JBSGBK010000001.1:0-257475 GCF_053601215.1 Amycolatopsis sp. NPDC004772 | reverse complement strand
ACCAACACAAAGCCCCCGTTCCGGCCACACCCCCCTGCCGACCCGATACGCAGCCGAGCCAGCGGCCGACAGGCCGGGTCAAGGCACGCTTTCCCGCCTTGACCCGGCCTGTCGGCCGTTGAACAATCGAGCGTTCGGGCCGGCGGGAGCCACTTAGGCAGGATCACCCAACGAGCATTAGCCTGGCACCGCTCAAAACGGCAGAGCTCTCCTCGCCGAGCACCAACCGACCGAACTCATCCGAGCTGTCAACCCGGCTGAACTCCCAACCAACCGGGCTCAACCCGGCCGAACTCCACCAACCGGACTCAACCCAGCGGCCAACCCGGCCGAACTCCAACCACCGGGCCCAACCCAGCGCCCAATCCGGCCGAACCCCAACCAACCGGGCCCAACCCGGCTCCACCAACCAGGCTCATCCCAGCTGAACCCCAACCGCCCACCTCATCCCGGCGGGCACCCACCCGCCAAAACCCGAAAAATCACCCCAGCCACCCCGGCCGATCCCCCTTGCGAAGCCGCCGCCACTCCCGCCCAAAACCCGCCCGCAACTCCCGCGCCCGCTCCTCATCCCGCGCATACAACACCCCGAAGGCGAACGTGTTCTGCCCTTCCCCCTGCCCGGCGATCGCCAAATGCCGCAGCACCTCCCGGCCGACCACCGTGTCCTGGTGCTCCCCCAGCGTCTCCTGAACAGCCTTCACGTTCTTCCGCCAAGCCCGCAGCTTCTTCCCGTAAACCGGCTTCACGGTGTCCGCGGCGTACCGAGCCCGCTTCGCCTTCTTCCGCACCTCGTGCAGGGCCACCTCGATCTCATCCCCGTGAGCCGCCGCCTCAGCGCGGCGAAGCTTCCGAGCGGCCTTCCGCAACGGCTTCCGCAGACCGGCCTTCGCCGGCTTGCGGGCCGCCGCGGTCAACGGCGGGTCCTCCAGCAGCGCGTCCAACGACCGCAGCAACGCCAAATACCGCTTCCCGGTCAACGCCTCCAGAGCCCGCGTCCGCGCTTCCTCGGCCTCCCGGGCGAACTGGCGGGTGAGGAACTGCCGCAGCGGCCCGAACACCAGCTCCGACGGCACGTCGTCCAACTGCTCGCGGAGCCGCTCCTCCGCGACCTCGGTGTCCCGGAACGGCGACAACTGACGTCCCAGCCACTGCAGCTCGCCGACGATGCCCGCGGACTCGACCACCGAATCGAACGTCCGCAGCGTGCTCCGCAGCTTCCGGATCGCCACCCGCATCTGGTGCACCGCGTCATCGGCGTCCAGCCGCACCCCGACGTCCGCGCGGCGCAACCGCCCGTAGTGCTCCCGCAGTGAAGCGAGCACCACCTCTCCCGCGGACGGTTTCTTCCCCACCCGCGGCGCGGCCGGAACCCGGTCACCGACGAGCCGGCGCAGTTTCGACGACCACGGCGACGCCGAAGCTCCCGCGTCGGTCAACGCCCGGTCGAACTCCCCGAGCAGCTCCGGCGCCGCCGACGGGTCCAGTTCGAGCTCCAGTTCACGCCACTCGTCGAGCCGCGCGGTCGCGCCGCCGGCTTCGCCGGTCACGTGGTCGTCGGTGAGGACGGCGATCGTCTGCCCGTCGGCGCCGGCCAGGCGGTGGGAAAACCGATCGGTCCGCAAGTGCGCGATCGGCACCAGCTTCTCCCCCAGCGTGTACGCCCGCACCAGCCGCCGAAGCCGGCCGGGCACCTTGTGCGGGTCGCCGCCCAGCGGCAGGTGCAGCTCCTGGCGCTCGTCGGCCGACACCGGCAGCTTCAGGTGCCAGCCGGCGTCCGGGCCGCCCACCCGGCGCCGCAGGGTGATGCCGGACTGGGCCAGCCGGAACGTCGAGGTGTCGTAGTAGGACGCGTCGAGCACGTGCTCGACCGGGTCGTCCTGGGTCTCGACGCCGCCGACGCCGATCAGGCGGGGCACGCCGCTGCCCGCGACGATCTCGTACTTGCGTTCGCGCTCGGTCACCGACGACGGCGCTGCCATGGTTCGTCCTCCCTGGGGCCGGGTTCACCGGATGGGTACCCGGGCGGCACGCGGCCGACACGGGATTCGGCGCCGGGCCAGCGGGTATCCGGTTCTGCAGTACCCGAGCCCGGACCAGGAGAGTGCATGAACGGCAACCAGCCCGCAACCGACCTGACGACCGTCCTCGCCGGCGACCACCGCGAGCTCGACCGGCTCTGCACCGAGCTCGAGCTCGGCCAGGGCAGCCCGGAGAACCGCAAGGACCTCGCCGATCACCTGATCGCGGAACTGGTCCGGCACTCCGTCGCCGAAGAGCCCTACCTCGACGGCGACGGCGACCTCGCCGAAGCGGACGGCCTGATGCGGCAGCTCGAAGGCACCGGGCCGCAGGAGACCCGGTTCGAACGCCTGCTGGGCGGGCTGATCCGGGCCGTCCGGCGGCACGTCCGTGAGGAAGGCCCCGCGGCCGTCCGCGAAATCCTGCGCACCTGCTCCCCCGAGCAGCAGGCCGAACTGGCCCGGCAGGTCCTCGAAACCCGCGAGGCCGCGGCGACGCTGCCGCACCCCGGCCTCGCCGACCGGGTGCCCCAGGCCGACCAGTTGTGGCCGGGTCCGGGGTTCGTCGACCGGGCCCGTGCCGCCCTCCAGGCTCCGGCATCGGGTTGAATGGGCAGTCGCGACCCCGATCAGGAAGGCAGCGAGGACCCATGAGCGTCGGCGAAGAGGAGTGGGCCCGGGACCGGGCCTGGTTCGGGCAGGACGGTGCACCCGAGCCCGGGCCCCTGGCCCGGCAGTTCGCCGACCTCACGCGGACCCTGCTCGACGTGACGCCGACCGCCGGCGGGGTGCTCAAGCTCGTCGTCGGGGCCGCGGCCGCGCTCGTTCCGGACGCCGACCTGGTCAGCGTCACCCTGCGCGACGCCGACGGCCGCTACCACACCCCGGTCGAGACCGATCCGATCGCCGAACGGCTCGACCAGGTGCAGTACGACCACCGGGAAGGTCCCTGCGTGGAATCGGCCCGCCCGGACGGCCCGGCCGCCGGCTGGTCGCAGGACCTGGGCCGGGACCCGCGCTGGCCGGCGTTCGGCCCGGCCGCCGCCCGCCACGGCTTCCACTCGGTGCTGGCCACCGCGCTGCTCCCGGACGCCCGGCCGCCGCGGCTTTCCGGCGCGCTGAACATCTACTCGCGCACCCCGGGCGCGTTCGACGCGCGGGCGATCGACATCGCGCTGCTGCTGGCGACACACGCATCGCTGGCGCTGACCCACACCCAGGCCGTGGCCTCGGCCGAGCTGGAGTCGGCGCACCTGCGCCGGGCGGTCGACAGCCGGGACGTCATCGGGCAGGCCAAGGGCATCCTGATGCAGCGGCGCGGCATCACCGCGGACGAGGCCTTCGACGTGCTGCGCCGCGCGTCGCAGGACCTGAACGTCAAGCTGGCCGACCTGGCGAAGACCCTCGCCTCGCGGCACACCGAAATCGATCTGCCGGCTTCCGAAGAGGCCTGACCACACCGGGAGCGCCGCTTCCGCGGGGGAAGTGGCGCTCCCGGGTGCCGATTTCTTACGGGGCCGTGTACGGGGCCCGGTTCTCCAGCGACGGGCTGGCGGCCGGGTACCGGCCGTCCTGCCCCGGCACCGGGGTGACCGTCGGGCCCTGCTCGGCCTCGGCTCGCGGCCGGGGGCCGCGCTGGACGACCGCCTCCACCTCCTGCTCACCGCGGATGCGGGCCAGGACGCCGAGGGTGATCGCGTGGGCCAGGGCGAGGATCAGCAGCAGCACGCCGATGCGCCCGACCACGCCGGGCAGGTCGCTGCCGCCCAGGTCGATCGTCGAGATGAGCGCCAGCACGCCCAGCGTCGCGAGGTGGAACAACACCGTGACCAGGCGCGTCATCGAAGCGCCCGCCGCCGGGTCGCCGTAGGAGTTCTCCAGGTACCGGCGGCCGCTGCGGTAGATGATCTGCCCGTCTATCAGGACCAGCGCAACGCCGATCGCGAGGAACGACAGGTACGCGTTCGTGGTCATGCCGGACGCTCCTTCCTGGGGGACCTTGCCGGAGGAATACCCGGCAGGTCGCGCAGGGAAACGCCCCCGTCACGGGGTGAACACCGTCACCCGGCGAAGGTGTCCGGGTCCGGCCCGGTGCGGCGGCCTTCGTCGAGCCTGCCGATCTCCGCCATGTCCTCGTCGTCGAGCTCGAAGCCGAACACGTCGATGTTCTGGCGCATCCGTTCCGGTGACGCCGACTTCGGGAAGACGATGTTGCCGAGCTGGACGTGCCAGCGCAGCACGACCTGCGCGGGCGTCCGGTCGTGCTTCTCCCCCAGGCGGGTGAGCACCGGGTCGTCGAGGATCCCCGCCTGCGCCAAGGGGCTCCACGCCTCCGTGGCGATGCCGTGCGCCCGGTGGTACTCGCGCAGCTGCGCCTGCTGCAGCGCCGGGTGCAGCTCGATCTGGTTGACCGCGGGCACCAGCGACGTCTCCTCGGCGAGGCGGTCGAGGTGGGCGGGCTGGAAGTTCGACACGCCGATGGCGCGCGCCTTGCCGGCCCGCAGGATTTCCTCGAAGCCCTGCCAGGTCCGCACGTAGTTGTCCTTGGCCGGCAACGGCCAGTGGATCAGGTAGAGGTCGACGTACTCGAAGCCCAGCCGGCGCAGGCTGCCTTCGAGGGCGGTGATCGCGTTGTCGTGCCCGTGCGCGTCGTTCGCCAGCTTCGTCGTGACGAACACGTCTTCGCGGGCCACACCGGCGTCCGCGATCCCGGCGGCGACCCCGGCCTCGTTGCGGTACATCTGCGCCGTGTCGACATGGCGGTAGCCGGTTTCCAGGGCCGTCCGCACGGCCCGGGCCGTTTCCTCGGGCGGGATCTGGAAGACGCCGAACCCGAACTGCGGGATCCGCACGCCGTTGTTCAGTTCCGTGGCCGGAACGCCGGCCGTGGTGGTCGTCATGCCTACGGCCTACCCGGCGGTCCCCGGACGCGAAACGCGGCGGGGCGGGTGATCCCCGCGCCGCCGCGTCAACTCACCCCGATCGGGTGAGGCTACTGTCCCGGGCGGTCCACGTCACCGCGCCAGGCGCCGGTCTCCCGGCCGCGCTGCTCGATGAACTCCTTGAACCGCTTCATGTCGCCCTTCACCCGCCGGTCGAGCACGCCGAGCTTGTCGGCGACGTTCTCGGCGAAGCCCTCCGGGTCGATGTCCATCTGCGCGGTCACCCGGGTGTGGGAGTCGTCGAGCCGGTGGAAGGTGATGACGCCGGCGTGGTCCGGGCCGGAGTCCGACGTCCAGGCGACCCGCTCGTCGGGGTGCTGCTCGGTGATCGTCGCGTCGAATTCGCGCGTCACGCCACCGAACCGCGTCACCCAGTGGGTGTGGGTGGCGTCCACCTGGCGGATTTCTTCGACGCCCTCCATGAACTGCGGGAATTCCTCGAACTGCGTCCACTGGTTGTACGCGGTCGAAACGGGGACTTCCACGTCCACGATTTCGGTGATCGTGCTCATGCACTCCTCCTGGTCGTTGGTCGGTGCAAATCGGCTACCCGGTGCACGGGGCGTCAAACCCGGCGTGGTTGACGCAGGGCGGAGCCGGGTACACGGCGGCCAGGCAAGGAGGTGTTCGGTGATCGAAGAGGTGAACAAGAAGCCGGCTTCCGACCGCTCGGTCGGCGAACTGGTGACGGACCTGACCGACGAGGTCAAGCGGCTCGTCCGGGACGAGATGCGGCTCGCGGTCTTCGAACTGCAGCGCAAGGGCAAGAAGATGGGCCTGGGCGCCGGGTTGTTCGGCGCGGCAGGACTGTTTGCGTTCCTCGGGGCCGGCACGCTGGTCGCGGCGGCCGTGCTGGCGCTCGCGCTGGTCGTGCCCGGCTGGCTGGCGGCGGTGCTCGTCGCGGTCGCGCTGTTCGTCGTCGCCGGGATCGCGGCGCTGGTCGGCAAGAAGGAAGTGACGCAGGGGGTGCCACCGGTGCCCGAGGAAGCGATCAGCGGCGTCCGCGAAGACGTGGACACCGTGAAGCAGGGAGTGCGGACATGAGCGGGGACTTCCCGAAGAACGCCGAGGAGGCGCGCCTCGACCGGGACGCCACCCGGGAGGAGCTCACCGAGACCCTGGAGGCGCTCGGGCAGAAGCTCGACGTCAAGACCCGGGTCAAGGAGAACGTCGACGAAAAGCTCGACCAGGCGACCGCGAAGGTCGCGGACGTGACGAACGAGCCGACCGCGGTCAAGTTCCGCCAGGGCGCCGACGCCGTCCGCGCCAACCCGCTGCCGGTCTTCGCCGGCGTGCTGGGCCTGGTGATCCTGATCCGCCTGATCCTGCGCCGGAGGGACTCGTGAACAAAGCGCTCTACAAACCGCTGAGCTGGGTGGTGGGTGCCCTGGGCGGCATCCTCGCCGGCCAGGTATTCAAGCAGGTCTGGAAGCAGGTGGCCGGCGAAGAGGACGCCCCGGACGCCACCGACCGCGACTACACCTGGCGGCAGGTGGTCATCGCGGCGGCGGTCCAGGGCGCGATCTTCGGAGCCGTCAAGGCCGCCACCGAGCGCGCCGGCGCCGTGGGTTACCGCAAGGCGACCGGCGACTGGCCCGGCGACGACTGACTGTACACAGTGGACGGCGGGAGGCGGGGCCGCGCGGCGGTCACGCCTCCCGGCCGGGCTCGGGGGCCAGGCCGGCGAGCGCGGGCCCGACCCCGGGGTGGATCGTCAGCACCAGGTCGGCCCCGGTCGCTTCGAGCGAACGGGTGACCGCGTGGCCGCCGAGCACGACGGCGAGTTCGGTGCGGGCGTCCGCCTCCAGCAGCGACCGGACACCGGCGCAGCTGAGGAAGGCGACCCGGGTCAGGTCGACGATCAGCCGCCCGCCGGTGGCGAGGGCTTCGTCGAGGGTGCCGACGGTGGCGGCGTCGATGTCACCGACCAGGGTCAGGACGGTGACACCGCCCGGTCGTTCGGTCGTGGTGACGGTGAGGCCGGACGGTTCGTGGATCGTGCGAAAACAGTCGTACATGGCGCTCCCTTTTTCAGCGGTGCAGGGGCGCTGACCGGAGCACGTGTCTGAACAACAGCCAACACCCTTGACCGTACGCCCCTGAGCGGTGAGGTCAACCCCGCGGGTTTCCCGGCTCCGACCTCGGGTAATCCGTTCGGGACCGAAATCGGCGTCCCGGAAGGAGATCCATGCGTGTCGTGATCGTCGGCGGCGGTTTCGCCGGTTACCACGCGGCGAAGAGCCTGCGGAAAGAAGCCGGCGAAGACGTCGAAGTGGTCGTGCTGAACCCCACGGATTACTTCCTCTACCTGCCGTTGCTGCCCGAGGTGGCGGCCGGGATCCTGGACCCGCGGCGGGTGGCGGTGTCCATCCCCGAAACGCTGCGCGGGGTCCGGCTCGTGCTCGGCGTGGCCACCGGTGTCGACTTCGACGCCCGCCACGTCACCTACACCGACCCCGAGGACAACGAACACCGGATCGGGTACGACCGGCTGGTGCTCGCCGCGGGCAGCGTCAACAAGCTGTTGCCGATCCCGGGCGTGCCGGAATACGCGCACGGTTTCCGCGGCGTCCCGGAAGCGCTGTACCTGCGCGACCACATCACCCGGCAGATCGAACTGGCCGCCGCGGCCGAAGACCCCGCCGAGCGCGACGCCCGCTGCACGTTCGTGGTGGTCGGTGCCGGCTACACCGGCACCGAGGTCGCCGCGCAGGGCCCCGCGTTCACCGCCGCGCTCGCCGCGCGCCACCCCGAGCTCGCCGGGCAGAAGATCCGCTGGCTGCTGCTGGACGTCGCCGAGCGGGTGCTGCCCGAGCTGGACAAGCGGCTCGGCCGGACCGCCGACGAGGTGCTGCGCGCCCGCGGGGTCGAGGTGCTGATGAAGACGTCGGTCGACCACGCCGACGCCAAGGGCGTCACGCTGACCAACGGCGACGCGGTGCCGGCCCGCACCCTCGTGTGGTGCGTCGGCGTGCGGCCGGACCCGCTGGTGGCCGACCTCGGGCTGGAGACCGCCAAGGGCCGGCTCGTGGTCACCGAGCAGCTGAACGTGCCGGGCCGCGACGACGTCTTCGCCTGTGGTGACGCGGCCGCGGTGCCCGACCTGACCCGTCCCGGCCAGTACACCGCGATGACCGCGCAGCACGCCGAGCGGCAGGGCAGGCTGGCCGGGCGGAACGTGGCGGCGTCGCTCGGCTACGGCCGCCGCGGCAGCTACCGGCACCACGACCTCGGCTTCGTCGTGGACCTCGGCGCCGGCGCGGCCGCGGCGAACCCGCTGCACATCCCGCTGTCCGGGCGCCCGGCGAAGGCCGTGACGCGCGGCTACCACCTGATGTCGATGCCGGGCAACCGCGTGCGCACGGCCGCCGACTGGGTCCTGGAGGCGCTGACCGGCCGCCAGACCGTCCAATTGGGACTCGTCCGGTCCGGGTCCGTGCCGCTCGACACGGACAGCCCCGAACTCCCCCGTCGCTGATCGTCTCGTGTGAAAGGGAAGCGCATGCCCGCCGAACCCGAACCCGTCCGTTCCGAAGGCCCGTCCGTGGTGACGGCCGGGGACCCGTCGGGCCCCAAGGTGATCGTGCTCGACCCGGCGGGCGCCGGGAAGCACGACGAGCTGCCGGCGACCTGGCGGCCGCTGACGCAGCAGCGAGCCGTCTTCTGGTGCCGCGTGCCGGCGGGCGGCGCTCTGACCGAGGCCGACGACCTCCTCGGCGACGCCGGCCCGGGCGACCCCGCGATCGCGGTCGTGGCGAGCGGCCCGTTCGCGGCGGAGGCGCTCCAGCTCGTCGAGCGCCACCCCGGCGCGGCCCAGCACCTGCTGCTGGTCGACCCGGCCTCGGACGCCTTCCTCGCCTCCGACGACGCCACCCAGGCCAACGACGCCTGGCTCGCCGAGCACGACGACGTGGTGGCCAAGCTGCGCGAGGCGGGCACGGAGGTGCGGGTGGCGGCGTCGAGCAGCGAGAACCCGGACGACCGGGTGCCCCCGCCGCTGCCGCTCGGCCACCCGGTCGTGGTCACGGCGGTCCGCTCGGCATTGGGCCTGGAATAGACCCAGGGCCGCGGAAGTCCGCACGATCGGAGAAGCCGGGCCGAGCGCTCACCGCCGCCCGGCGGCCAGCTCCACGAAGGCCCGCACCACCGGGGAGACCGAGCCGGCCCGCCAGGCCAGGCCCAGGTCGATCCGCGGGGGCGGGTCCTCCAGCCGCCGCAGCACCACGCCGCGGCGGCGCAACGCCCGCGCCCGGTGTTCCGGGACCGCCGCGAGGCCCGCTCCCTCCGCCACCGCGCGCATCAGCTGCTCGTCCTCCGGCTCCTCGCGGACGATCGGCGGCAGCCCGCCCGGCCAGACCTGGCCGCTGATCGCGTCGTACTGGCCGGGGCCGTTCTCCCGCGGCCAGAACACCACCGGCTCGGCGGCGATCGCGGCCCGCCGCACCCGCCCGCGGCGCTGGGCCAGCGCGTGGTCCGCCGGCAGCACGAGCAGGACCTCTTCCGACCCCACCACGGCGACCTCGATCCCCGCGGCGGTGACCGGCGGCCGCACGAAGCCGACGTCGATCTCGCCCGCCGCCAGCCGGGCCAGGTTCAGGCTGGTCCAGCCCGTTTCGAGGGCGAGTTCGACGTCCGGGTGCCGCTCGCGGTAGGCCGCCACCAGGTCGCCCGCCTGCGGGCCGGGCGCGGACCGCGTGTAGGCGATCCGCAGCCGGCCGGTGTCACCCCGGCCGGCAGCGGTGATCACGCCCCGGGCCCGGTCCAGCCGGTCGAGCAGGTCGCGGGCCTCCGCGGCGGCCACCCGGCCGGCCTCGGTCAACGCGAACCGCGGGCCCGTGCGGTCGAGCAGCGCCACCCCGAGGTCCGCCTCGAAGGCGCGGATCTGCTGGCTCAGCGACGGCTGGGACACGAACAGCCGGGCGGCGGCCTTCGTGAAGTGCATTTCCTCGGCGAGCACGGCGAAATAGTGCCATCGACGCAGGTCCACGCAGCGATTATAGGGTGTTCCTATCATCCCATCGGGACGAAGTCTTGGACCGGACGCGCCGCCCGCTGCTGTCCTGGGTCCCATGACCACGACCAGCGCGCCCCTGACCCGCCCCGACCGCAAGCTGCTGGCCCTCGCGGCCGGGCGGCGGCTCGTCGCTCCGATGGCCGGGTTCGTCGACCTCACCGCTGTCCGGGAAGCCGTCGAAGACCTCACCAAGGCGTTCGCCCCGCTCGGGCGGGTCCAGCACACCGTCGCCGCCAAGGCGTGCGGCCTCGCGCCGCTCCTGCGGTACCTCGGCGACCTCGGGATCGACGCCGAGGTCGCGAGCCCCGGTGAGACGGCGGTCGCGGAGGCCGCGGGCCTGCGCGGTCCGCGGCTGGTGCTCGACTCCCCCGCCAAAACCACCACCGAACTCGCGCACGCCCTCGCCGAGGGCACGGCGGTCAACGCCGACAACTTCCAGGAACTCGCCCGGCTCGACGCGCTGGTCGGCGCGACCCGGCCGCGGTCGGTGCTGGGCCTGCGGATCAACCCCCAGGTCGGCGCGGGCCGGATCGGGGACACGAGCACCGCCACCCCGGCGTCGAAGTTCGGTATCCCGTTGCGGGACAACGGAAACCGCACGCTCCTACTGGAGGCGTTCGCGTGCCGGCCGTGGCTGACGCGGCTGCACGTCCACGTCGGCTCGCAGGGCTGCCCGCCGGAACTGATGGCCGAGGGCGTCGCCGCGGTGCACGAACTCGCCGAGCAGATCAACGCCGAAGCCGGGTACCGGCAGGTCACCAGCCTCGACCTCGGCGGCGGGCTGCCGGTGGACTTCATGTCCGACGCGCCGGGCCCGACGTATGCCGACTACGTCGCCACGCTGCTGGCCCGGGTTCCGGCCCTGGCCGACGGGCGCTACGCGTTCGTCACCGAATTCGGCCGGTCCCTGCTGGCGAAGAGCGGTTTCCTGGCCGGCACGGTGGAATACACCAAGGTCGCCGGGGGCCGGCACATCGCCGTGACGCACGCGGGCGGCCAGGTGGCGGCGCGCACGGTGCTCCAGCCGGAGCACTGGCCGCTGCGGCTCGGCGCGTTCGACGCCTCCGGCACGCCGAAGACCGGGCCCGAGGTACCGCAGGACATCGCCGGTCCCCTGTGTTTCGCGGGCGACCTCCTCGCCCGCGAGCGGCCGCTGCCGCTGCTGGAACCGGGCGACCTCGTCGTCGCCCACGACACCGGGGCGTACTACTTCGGCGCGCACTACGCGTACAACACGCTGCCGCGCCCGGCGGTGTACGGCTTCACCGTGTCGCCGCGCGGTGACGTCGAGTTCACGCCGCTGCGCCGCGCGCAGACCCTGGCCGAACTGGTCGCCGACGCGGGCGGCGAATTCCTCGGAGCGCTCCCGGAACGGTGACCGGCCGCGTACGATGCCCGGCCATGGGGGATGGTCGAGAGTTGCCGCGGTTCGCCGCGCTGCCGGTCGGGATCGTCGTTGCCGCACAAGCCCTCGTGCTGACGGTGTTGTCTGGCCGCTACGGCTTCCACCGCGACGAGCTGTACTTCGTCGCCGCGGGGCACCGGCCGGACTGGGGGTACGTCGACAACCCGCCGATCACGCCGTGGCTCGCGCGCGCGTCGACGGCGGTGTTCGGCGAGACGCCGAGCGGCCTGCGCGTGGTCGCGACCCTGCTCGGCATGGCGACCGTCGTGGCCGTCGCGCTGATCGCCCGCGAATTCGGCGGCGGCCGCGGCGTCCAGCTCTTCACCGCGATCGCGACGGCGTTGTCGTCGTACGTCCTGGTCGTGTCGCACATGCTGGCGACCAACTCCGCGGACGTGCTGCTGTGGTCGCTGATCGCGCTCTTCGGGCTGCGGCTGCTGCGCACCGGCGACGGCCGCTGGTGGCTCGCCGTCGGCGCCGCCGCCGGGCTCGGCCTGGCGAACAAGTGGCTCGTGCTGCTCCTGCTGTCCGGGCTCGGCGTCGGTGTGGCCGTCGCCGGGCCGCGCCGGGTGCTGCGGTCCCGGTGGCTCGCGGCCGGCGTCGGGATCGCCGCTCTCCTGGCCGCGCCGGTGGTGCTCTGGCAGGCTTCGCACGGCTGGCCGATGCTCACCGTGGCCGGCGGGATCAGCGAGGACGACGGCGCCGAGAACCGCCTCCTGTTCGTGCCGATGCAGCTGGTCCTGCTCTCACCGGTGCTGGTGCCGGTGTGGGTCGCCGGGCTCGTCCGGCCGTGGCGCGACCCCGGCCTGCGGTGGGCCCGCGCGCTGGCCGTCGCCTATCCGGTCGTCTGCGTCGAACTGCTCGTCGTCGGCGGCAAGCCGT
The DNA here is from genome assembly GCF_053601215.1 of Amycolatopsis sp. NPDC004772. Lineage (NCBI taxonomy): Bacteria > Bacillati > Actinomycetota > Actinomycetes > Pseudonocardiales > Pseudonocardiaceae > Amycolatopsis > Amycolatopsis sp. NPDC004772. The sequence goes on along the minus strand of NZ_JBSGBK010000001.1, from coordinate 245,211 downwards.
ACTACTCGGTGCCGTTGCTGCTCCCGCTGGTCGCGCTGGGCGCGGAGCCGGTGCTGCGGTGGCTGGGCCGGGGCGGGACGGTCCGGCGGGCACTCACCGGCGCGGCCGCCGCGGTGTGCGTGGCCGTGTCCGTCCTCATCGGACTCCCGGTGGTGCCGGCGGCGGCACTGAACGGCCCGTTGCTGGCGCTGAACAAGGAACCGGGCGAGCAGGTCGGCTGGCCGGACTTCGCCGGCAGCGTCGCGGGGGCGTGGCAGCGGATCCCGGACGCCGAGCGCGACACCGCGGTCATCCTGGCCGGCAACTACGGCGAGGCCGGGGCGCTCGAGCACTACGGTCCCGGGCTCGGACTGCCGCAGCCGTACTCGCCGCACATGTCGTACGCGGACTGGGGGCCGCCGCCGGACCGGCTGGTCGGCCCGGTGCTGCTCGTCGGACGCGTCCGGCCCGGCACGCCCGCGGCCCGGCTGATCACCGGCTGCCGCGCGGTCGGCAAGCACCACAACGCCGACGGCGTCGACAACGACGAAGACGGTGTCGTCCTTTCGCTGTGCACACTCACGCGGCCGTGGTCCGAGGCGTGGCCCCAGCTGCGGCACTACTACTGAGCGGGTTCGCGCTACCCTCGGGCGCATGGTGGCGAGGCGCACGGCGGTGGCCGTGGTGGGGGCGGGCCCGGCCGGCCTCACGGTGGCGAACCTCCTGCCGCGCGCGGGGATCGGCTGCGTGCTGCTGGAGTCGCAGAGCCGGGCGTTCATCGAACAACGCCCGCGGGCCGGGTTCATCGAGGAGTGGGCGGTCCGCGGGCTCGAAGAGCGCGGGCTCGGCGAGCGGCTCGTCGCGCAGGCGCCGCAACACGAGAAGTTCGAGTTCCGGTTCGCCGGGCAGCGGCACGTCTTCCGCTACGGCGACGTCACCGGGCAGCGGCATTTCGTGTACCCGCAACAGCTTCTGGTGACCGACCTGGTCGCGCAGTACACCGACGCCGGCGGTGACGCGGTCTTCGAGGTCTCGGACGTCGAACTGCACGACCTGACGTCGGACTCGCCCGCCGTCACCTTCCGGGCGGACGGCGCCGAGCACCGCATCGACTGCGACTTCGTCGCGGGCTGCGACGGCGCCCGCGGCGTCTCCCAGGGCTACCTGCCCGCGGAATCGACCGTGAAGGCCCACCACGACTACGGAATCGGCTGGCTGGCCCTGCTCGCCGAGGCCCCGCCGTCCGCCGACGGCGTGCTGTTCGGCATCCACCCGCGCGGGTTCGCCGCGCACATGGCCCGCACGCCCACGGTGACGCGGTTCTACCTGCAGACCGCGCCGGGCGAAACCGAGGCGGACTGGCCGGACGAGCGCGTGTGGCGGGAACTGCACGCGCGGCTCACCGTGCCCGGCGGCGAGATCGTCGAGGGCCGGCTGTTCGAGAAGCGGATCCTCGACATGCACAATTACGTCGTCGAGCCGATGTCCCACGGCCGGCTGCACCTCGCCGGCGAGTCGGCGCACCTGGTCGCCCCGATCGCGGCGAAGGGCATGAACCTCGCCCTGCACGACGCGTTCCTGCTGACCGACGCGTTCCGGGCGCACTACGCGGGCGACCCCGCACCGCTGGCCGGCTACTCGGCCGCGTGCCTACCGCTCGTGTGGCAGTACCAGGAATTCTCGCTGTGGCTGTCCGACATCTTCCACCACACCGCGGCCGCGGGCGAGAACCCGTTCGCGGCGCGCATCGCGCAGGCCCGGATGCGCCGCCTGCTCGGTTCGCCCGCGGCCGCGGCGGCGTTCGCGGAGCTCTACGTCGGCAAGAACGCCGATTTCTGAGGCACGGCTGACGCTGTCAAGAAGAACAAGACTGCACTTTCCGCGGAATCGCGGGCACGCTCTCCGGCATGCACGAACTCGCCGCCGAGCAGAAGCACCTGAACGTCCTCTACGCCCGCCTCGACGTCCTGCGGGAAGAGGCGGCCGCCGCGCTCGCCCGCGGCCACGCGCCGGACGTGTGGCGGGCCGAGGCGGCCCGGCTGGCCGCGGTCGAGGACGGGCTGTGCTTCGGCCGGCTGGACCTGACCGGCGGCCGGCGCGTCCACATCGGACGGCTCGGGCTGTTCGACGGCGACGAACCCCTGCTGGTGGACTGGCGCGCGCCCGCCGCCCGGCCGTTCTACACCGCGACCGCCGCCGCGCCGGGCGAAGTCGTCCGCCGGCGGCGGATCACCACCCGCGGCCGGACCGTCGTCGCCCTCGACGACGAACTGCTCGACCCGGACGCTCCGAGCGACGGGCTGGTCGGCGAGGCCGCGCTGCTCGCCGCGGTGACGGCCGGGCGCACCGGGCGGATGCGGGACATCGTCACGACGCTGCAGGCCGAGCAGGACCGGATCGTCCGCGACGACGCCCAGGGCGTCCTGGTCGTGCAGGGCGGGCCGGGCACCGGCAAGACGGCCGTCGCCCTGCACCGGGTCGCCTACCTGCTCTACACCCACGAACACCTGCGCACCCGCGGCGTGCTCGTCCTCGGCCCCAGCCGGGTGTTCCTCGACTACATCGGCCAGGTGCTGCCCGGCCTCGGCGAGCACCGGGTGGTGACGGCGACCGTGCCCGACCTCGTGCCCGGCGTCGCGGTCACCCGGGTGGACACCGCCCGAGAAGCCGCGCGCAAGGGCCGGGCGGCCATGGCGGCCCGCCTCGCCGAACGGGTCCGCGCCGCGGTGGTCGTTCCCGAGCACGCCGTGACCGTCGAGTTCGAGCAGCAGGTGCTGCGGCTGGACCCGGCGGCGCTCCGCCGGGCCGTGCGGACGGCCCGGGAGACCGGGCTGCCGCACAACCAGGCCCGCCACGTGTTCCACCGGGCGGTCGTCACCGCGCTGACCGGGGAACTGGCCGCCCGGATGGAGGCGGTGGTGTTCACCGAGACCGGCGAGGCGCTCGACGGCGGCAGCGCCGACGGCCGCCTCGGCGAGGCCGGACTGCGGGCCCTCGCCGCCGCGGGCGTGGTGCTCCGCCCGGAGGACGACGACGGCCCGCGCACGCTGCTCGACGAGGTCGACCGGGAGGCGTTGCGGACGGCCCTGCTCGCCGACGCCGGCGTCCGGGACGTGCTCGACGGGCTGTGGCCGCCGCTGACCCCGGCCGACGTGGTCGAGGGGCCGTGGAGCGCCGCGGACGTCCCGTTGCTCGACGAGGCCGCCGCGCTGCTCGGCACGAGCGTGCCGGTGTTCGGGCACATCGTGGTCGACGAGGCCCAGGAACTGTCCGAAATGGACTGGCGGATGCTGGTGCGCCGCTGCCCGTCCCGGTCGATGACCGTCGTCGGGGACCTGGCCCAGACCGGGAGCGCGGCGGGGGCCACGTCGTGGGACCAGGTGCCGAGGCCGCACCGGCTCGCGCAGCTGACCGTCGGCTACCGCACGCCGCGGGAGATCATGGAAGCCGCGGCGGAGGTGCTGGCCGTCCACCACCCGGCGTTGCGGCCGCCGACCTCGGTGCGGGCGAGTGGCGAGCCGCCGTGGCGGCAGGCGGCCGACGACGTGCCCGGTGTGCGCGCCGAACTCGTCGGCGAGCACACCGGGGGGAAGCTGGCCGTCATCGCGCCGGCGGCCGGGGACCTGGCGGCCGCCCTCTCGCTGCGGCGGCCGCCGGACCCGGCCGACGACGTGGTGGTGCTGACCCCGGCCGAGGCCAAGGGCCTCGAGTTCGACGCGGTGGTGATCGCCGACCCCGCCGCCGTCCTCGCGGCCGGCCCGCACGGCGCAGGCGACCTCTACGTGGCGATGACGCGGGCCACCCGGTCGCTCGGTGTCGTCCACCCCGGGCCGGTGCCGCGGGAACTGCGGTCGCTGGCGGCCCGGCCGGTCAGCTCCAGGCGATCTTGAACACCCAGGTGTAGCGGCCCGCCTGCCGGGCCGCGGCCGGGACGTCGATCACCAGCGAGCCGTCCTCCACCGTCCAGTGCAGGTTCCCGCGGTACCCGAGCAGCGTCACCCGGTCGCCGGCGCGGATCGGCACCGGCGCGGCCACGACCACGCGGCTGCCGGGCGCGGTCAGCGAGTGCACGTAGAAGGCCTCGTTCTGCTTGACCGTGAACCGCAGGTCGCCGAGCTGGGCCATCCGGGACCAGTACGTCGTGCCGTAGATCGCCTCGCCGTTGACCTTCAGCCACGCGCCCGCGTCCCGCAGGTGCTTCTGCATGACGTCCGGGATCGTGCCGTCGAAGTCCGGGCCGATGTCGAGCAGGAAATTGCCGTTCTTGGAGACGATGTCGACGAGGGTCCGGACGACCTCCTCCGCCGTCATGTAGCGGTCGTCGGGGGTGGCGCGGTTGTAGCCGTAGGAGAACGGGTCGAGGCCGCGGCTCGCCTCCCACTTGGCGACCACCGTGTTCGGGTACGTCGTGTACTCCGGGGTCGTGAAGTCGTGGTCGGGGATGCCGCCGCGGTCGTTGTAGGTGACGTCCTTGGGACGCTTGCGGTTCTTCGCGCGGTTGAAGTACTCGGTGAGCACGGTCCGGCTGTCGTTGGCGCCGCCGATGTCGAACCACAGGACGTCGGGGTCGAACTCCGCAATCAGCTCGAGCACCTGTGGCGCCTGGTAATCGCGGACGAAGTCCTTCCCCGCGGTGTAGCCGGTGTAGGGCAGCGGTGCGCCGGTGTAGGGGTTGCGGGGTGCGTGGCCCATCCACGGGTTGTCCGGGTTGAACCACTCCGGCAGCGAGAAGTACAGGCCGTTGCGCAGCTGCGGGGTGTACTTCCGCGACGCGGTGAACAGCTCGTCGACGATGTTCCGCTTCGGCCCGAGCTTGACGGAGTTGCGGTCGCTGACCTTGGTGTCCCACAACGCGAAGCCGTCGTGGTGCTTGGACGTCAGGACGTAGTATTCGGCGCCCGCGTCCGCGATCAGCTTCAGCCACGTGCGCGGGTCGAACTTCGCCGCGGTGAACAGCGGGATGAAGTCGTCGTAGGCGAAGTTCTCGCCGTACTTCTGCTGGTGGTAGGCGTAGGTCGCCCCGTTCGGGTCCTGCTGGTTCTGCCAGTACCACTCCGCGTACTGCTGCCCCACCGGCGCCCACGCGGGCACGGCGTAGATGCCCCAGTGGATGAAGATGCCGAATTTGCTGTCGTTGAACCAGTAGGGCGCGCGGTGTGCCGAGAGTGAGGCGTCGGCCGGCCGGAAGTCCGGGACGCCGAGGGTGATCGGCACCTGCTGGGTGGCGAGCGTGCCGCGGCCGGCGGCGACGCGGATCTGGCCGTTCGTCGTGGTCCCGGGCGGCACGGACGCATTCGGGGCGAGACCGAGCCGGACCGTCGCCTGCTCCCCCGGCGCCAGAGCGCGAATGGCCGCGGGCACGGTCGTCCGGCCGCCGGGGACGTCGACGGTGACGCTCACCCGGTCGCCCGCGCCGAGCCACACGGTCCCGGCGTTGACGATGGTCGCTTCGGCGGCCTGCGGGCCGCCGTCGGTCAGCAGGTTCGCCGTCGACCGGCCGTCCAGGACCAGGGCCGAGCGGCCCACGGCGACCGGCTGGAGGGTGAGGGCGAAGACGTGCAGGCTGGAGACGTTCGGCGCCGGGTTCGCCGTCGTGGGCAGGGTCAGCGCGACGGCTTCGCGGGCGGGGTCGATCCAGACCTGGCCGGTGGCCAGGGAAACCGGGTTGTCGTCGACGACGCCGCCGGGGGCGTAGCGGAACGGCGAGACGAGCGCGCCGCTGCCGGTGTACCAGTCGGGCCCGGAGAGGGATCCGGTGCTCGTGCTGCCGTCGGCGTAGTGCACGGTCGCCGGGCCGCCGGTGGCGCCGTAGCTGGCCGCGACCAGGAAGTACGCGACGAAGTACCGGCCCTTCGGCAGGTCGATCCGCTGGCCGGTGGCGGCGATGTTGTTCTTGGCCCCGGCGGCCGCGGAGCCGAGCTTGAAGGGGACGCCGCCGGCGGTGACGGTCTGCCCGGCGGGCACGTGCTCGGCGGGGAAGGTGTAGCCGGAGCCGTCGAAGTCACCGCCGGGGGCCGACGCGCTGTCGATGCCGTCGTTGCCGAACCAGGCGTCGAGGGCGACCGGGACGGGCGGCGGGGGCGGGACGATGGGGGTTTCCGGGCGGTCGGGAGCGGCGTCGACCGGGCCGGCGGCGCCGGCCGGGGTGTGGCCGGCCACGCCGAGCGCGACGGCACCTCCCAGGGCGATGCCGAGGGCTTGGCGGCGGGGGAAGGTCGGCACTGAACCTCCAGGGATCGGATGACTACGGCGGATTTGCGACAAAGTTCACCCACAATGGGCGCACCTGTCGCTGACGGAAGTGATTCATCCGATGAATGACCCTGCTCGTCGGCCTCGGCCCTGTCAAGGGGCCATTCGGCGCGATCGTGGTGAACCGTGTTCGTGTTCGCCGCGTATCCCTAGGTAACGAGCTGCAGCACTCGCCGTCAGACTCCAGCCGCACCGAAAGGCCAGACCGATGTCCACCGATTCGAACGCGCTGAGCCGCCGCGCGATCGCCATGCTCAAGGCGGTCGCCGAGGGCCGTGCCGAGCTCCGCTGCAGCTGCGAACCCGACCTCCGCGTCGACGGCCTGTCGTGCTGCGACCAGAACACCGCCCACGACCTCGCCCGCGCCGGCCTGGTCAGAGCCACCCGGCTCGTCGCCCCCGGCCAGTGGGCGCCCGCCGAACTGACCGAAGCGGGCCACCGCGCCCTGACCGGGTTCCCCGCCGCCGCAGCTTGAGCCTCCCGCTCACCGAAGACCGTGAAGGCCACCTCGAGCTCGTCGAGGTGGCCTTCACGGCGTTCGGACGTCCTCGGCCGAGAAACCCGCGGGAGGGCTGAACCGGCCCGGGCCGGCGGCCGTGCTTTGGGTGAGGGCGTCTCGCACACGCCCTCCGGGGTCGCCACGACGCAACGATCCGGGCCAGCCTCCGCCCGATCGGGACCGGGTACCCCGGCGAGCGGCCGTCGCGGCAACGGCCACCTCGCGCGGGCCCGTCCGGCATCCCCAGAATCCCGGACGGGCCCGCCCCTTTTTCAGAGGGGCGCTGTCGCGGATCTTGTCCGGTGCCTCACCTGATCAGCGGTCGCCGCCCCGCGGACCCGCGCGCGACGGTGGGGAGATGCGACGTTTCGTGGCCGTGAGCGCGGCCGTCCTGGCGGGCATCGGGCTCCTCACGACGTCCGGGAGCGCGAACCCGGGCAGTGCGCATCCGGGAAGTGCTGTCCCGAACCTCGCCCAGCACGCGGTCGGAGGCTGGGTCGGCACCTGGGCCGCGGCGCCCGCGGCCGCCGTCGCGAACACCCCGGACGGCTACCCGGGCTACTCGATCCGCAACGTCGTGCACACCAGCGCGGGCGGCGGCCGCGCCCGGGTCCACCTCTCGAACGCCTTCGGCGCCGCTCCCCTGACCTTCGGGCACGTCACCGTCGCGGTCCAGGGCACCGGGCCGGACGCCGTGCCGGGCACCCTGCGCTCGCTCACCTTCGGCGGCGCCGCGAGCGTCGTCGTCCCGGCCGGCGCCGAAGCCTTGAGCGATCCGGTGAACCTCCGGGTCCCCGCCGACACGAACCTGCTCGTGACGACGTACGTGCCGGCGAAATCCGGGCCGGTGACCTACCACCCGGCCGCGGCGCAGACCTCGTACTTCACCCGCAACGGCGACTTCGCCGCCAGCGAATCCGGCGCCCCCTACACCGAGCAGACGTCGGTGTGGCACTACGTCACCGGGGTCGACGTCCAGGGCGGCGCCGAAGCCTCGATCGTGACACTGGGCGACTCGATCACCGACGGCGTCGGCTCGGCCGCCGGGGCCAACCACCGCTGGCCGGACTACCTCGCCGACCGCCTGCACGGGCGCTTCGGCGTGCTCAACGCCGGCATCAGCGCCAACCGGCTGCTGCTCGACGTCCCCGGCTCCGGCGCCGGCCAGAACGCGCTCTCCCGCTTCGACCGCGACGTCCTCAGCGTCGGCGGCGTGCGGACGCTGATCGTGCTGGAGGGCATCAACGACATCCAGCAGGACCCGCACCAGACCGACCCGGCCGCGATCACCTCGGCGTACCGGCAGCTGGTGGCGCAGGCGCACGCGCGCGGCATCCGGGTCCTCGGTGGCACGCTCACGCCGTTCAAGGGCTGGCGCGTGTACGACGACACCCTCGAAGCGACCCGCCAGGCGGTGAACGGTTTCATCCGCACCGGCGGGGTCTTCGACGGTGTCGTCGACTTCGACGCCGCGGTCCGCGACCCGGCCGACCCGCTCCGGATGCTCCCGGCCTACGACTCCGGCGACCACCTCCACCCCGGCGACGCCGGCTACGAACGGATGGCCGCCGCCGTCCGGCTCGACCGGCTCTGATCCCGCGGGATGAACAGGACCGCGACCAGGCTGAGCACCGCCACGGCGACCAGGTAGAGCGAAACCGAAAGCGAAGTGCCCGTGGCGGTCTGCAACGCCGTCGCGATCAACGGCGCGAAACCCCCGCCCAGCACCGCACCCACGGCGTAGGAGAACGAAGCACCGCTGTAGCGGTAGCGCGGCTCGAACAGTTCCGCGAACAACGCCGACTGCGGCCCGTAAGTGGCGCCCAGGCCGATGTTGAGCACGACCACCGCGACGATCAGCCACACCGTCGCCTTGGTGTCCACCAGCAGGAAGAACGGGACCGGCCAGACCAGCAGGAGCACCGAACCGGCCAGGTACACCGGTTTCCGGCCGATGCTGTCCGACCACGCGGCGGAGGCGAGGATGCTCACCAGCCACGTCACGCTGCCGACGATGACGACGACCAGCAGCGTGGTGCGGTTGATCTTGAGCACCGACGTGCCGTAGGACAGCAGGTAGGCCAGGAAGATGTACCCGATCGCGGTGTTGGCGATGAAGCTGCCGGAGGCGACCAGCACCGCCCGCGGCCGCTCGCGCAGCACCTCGACCATCGGACGGCTGCTGCGTTCCTCCGCCTCCCGCAGCCGCGTGAACACCGGGCTTTCTTCGATCCGCAGCCGGATCACCAGGCCGACGCCGACGAGCACGATGCTCGCCAGGAACGGCACCCGCCACCCCCACGACGCGAACTGGGAGTCGGTCAGCGCGCGGCCGAGGACGAAGAACATCAGCTGCGCCAGGATCAACCCGGCCGGGACGCCGATCTGCGAGAACGCCCCGTACCGGCCGCGGCGGTCCTCGGGCGCGTGCTCGACCGCCATCAGCGCGGCCCCGCCCCATTCGCCGCCCGCGCTCAACCCCTGCAGCAACCGCAGGATCAGCAGCAGGATCGGCGCCCAGACACCGATTGCGGAGTACGTCGGCAGCAATCCGACGCCGACCGTGGCGAAGCCCATCAGCAGCAGCGAAAGCACCAGCATCGCCTTGCGGCCGACGCGGTCGCCGAAGTGGCCCCAGAGGATGCCGCCGACCGGGCGGGCCAGGAATCCGACACCGAGCGTCGCGAACGCCGCGAGCGTCCCGGAGGCGGGCGACAGGGTCGTGAAGAACAGCTTGCCGAACACCAGCGCCGTTGCCGTGCTGTAGATGAAGTAGTCGTACCACTCGATGGTGGTCCCCACCGCGCTCGCCACGGCGACCCGCCGCAAGGGCCGGGCCGCGACCGCGCGGCCGCTCACGAGCCGGCTAGTGCGGCTGCCGGGACCAGGTCGTCCACGAGCAGGTCCATCAGCAGCCCGTCGTGCCAGCTGCCGTCGGGACCGCGCTCGTAGGACCGCATCGTGCCGACCGGCCGGAAGCCGAGCGAGCCGTAGAGCCGGATCGCCGCCTCGTTGCCGGCCGCGGGGTCGATCACCAGCCGGTGGTGCCCGCGCACCGTGAACAGGTGCTCGGCCAGCGTGCGGATGGCGTCCGAGCCGAGGCCGCGGCCCTGGAAGTCCGGGTGCACGGCGATGTCGATCCCGGCGTGGCGGTACTGCGGATCGGCCTCCTCGAAGGCGAGTTCGATGCCGATCACGGTGGTGTTCCCCACGTCGTCGTACTCGATGGCGTAGGTCGTGGTGCCTTCGTCGGGGTCCAGCAGATAGGACACCTGGGCGGCCACCGGCTCCTCGGCGTCGGCCCACCAGCGGGCGACTTCGGGGTGCGACAGGATCTCCTCGAACCGGGCGGCGTCCGGGGCGGCAGCTGGCCGCAGCCGGACACGGCTTCCGGTGATCAGGCCGGTCATCGGCCCAGTGTCGCCCGCACGGGCGCCCGCTGTCGAGACCCCGAAAGGACCGCTCAGGCGTAGACGGTGACCACGTCCTGGCCGGCGCGGGCCGCTTTGCGCAGGGCGGCGAGCACGTCGTCGATCACCTCGGCGTCGTCCTCGTCCAGGTCGCCGGGCCGCTCGTCACCCGCCTTCGCGAGGGCTTCTTCGAGCTCCCCGGCCAGCACGAACCCGACCATCGGGTAGTCGTACCAGACGATGCCTTCGAGGTTCCGCGAAAGCAGGTGATCGGCCACGTCGGCGCCCAGCAGGCCGGCGAGGACGCCGTCGAACACCTCCTCGCGGAACCGGTCGCCGCCCGCAGAGGAGTGCCCGGTGCGGCCCACCTCCTCGCCCAGCTCCATGGCCGTGCGGGCGACGGCGTCCGCTACCTCCGGCGTCGGCTCGCCGCCGCCCGCGTCGCGGAACGCCGCCACCACCGGGTCGGCGGCCACGCGCGCCCGGAACTCGTCGGCCGACATCGCACGGAAGACCAGCGCGTAGCTCATGCTCCTACTCCCCGTACCCCGGCGTCACCTTGACGACCGCCTTGCCGTCCGGGCCGACCGTCGTGTTGACCGGAACGTACTTCACCGGCGGGTGGCCGTTGTGGATGGCGTTCCAGATCGACGTCCCGACCTCACCGCGGCCGTCGTAGGTCGCGTTCTCCGGCTTGCTGTTCTTCATGTTCGCGGCGACGTCCTTGAGGTACTCCGTGCTGCCCTGGTCCATCCGGTGGTCGTTGGGCCGCTGCGCGGGCGGCACCGGATTACCGGTGTTCGGGTCGAACTTCTGCACGCGGCCGTGCATCGGGCCGCCGGTCAGCGTCGACCCGTTGCCCTTCGCCTCGACGACGTGCAGGGTCTTGCCGTCCCAGTAAGCGACGTCGGCGACGTTGTTGCCGTTGAAGGCGACGGCGTTCGGCCACGGCTCACCCGGCTTGGTGCCGTACTTGCCCGCCGGCAGCGGGTTGGCCTTCGTCGGCGTGATCATGTCGAGGTCGTCCTTGCCGGTGACCTTCTTCAGGTAGTCGTGGGCCCCGGCCTCGCCGACGTCCTCGGACCGCTTGACCTTCGTCTTGCCCTCGTCGTCCTTCAGCCGCCTGCCGAGCGGGTTGTCCGGGTCGTCCTTCGGGAAGTTCTTGTACTTGTCGATCGCCGGGTCCTTGAGATCGTCGTTGACGATGTCGCCCGGCTTGTAGTCCTTGCCCGTGTTGGGTTTCTTGTTCGAGCCCGACCCGGAGGCCTGCGTCGAGTCGTCCTCGGAGCGCTGGCGCTTCGGGACCCGGTCGTCCTTGACCTTCCCGCACGGGGACACGGTCGGCGCGAGGCCGAGCGGGTCGGCCGCGACGAGCGGGTTCGCCACGTACGCGACCGGGTTCGGCGCCGGGTCGAGGCCCAGCGGGTCCGGGCTGAGGTACCGGCCGGTCGCCGGGTCGTAGTAGCGGTAGACGTTGTAGTGCAGGCCGGTTTCGGCGTCGCGGTACTGGCCGGGGAAGCGCAGAGGCGTGCCGCCCGGGTCCGCCAGGTCGCTGCCCCACAGGTCCGCCTGGCCGCGCCACAGCAGCGCCCCGGCCGCGTCGACGAGCTCGATCGGCGTGCCCACCTGGTCGGTGACCACGGTGGCCAGCCGCCCGGCCGCGAGCTGCGCTAGGGGCTTGCCGTCGTCCGGGTGGTACTCCCAGGTGGTGACGCGCGGACCGGCCTGCTCCTCGACGAGGGTGGTGCCGTCCCAGGTGAACAGCACCTGCTCGGCGACCACCGGAGCGCCGCCCGGCCCGGCGACGATCCGCTGCTTGGCGGTGCGCCGGCCGAGCGGGTCGTAGCGGTAGCGCCAGTGGCTGCCGTCCGGGGTGACGACGCCGGTGAGCCGGCCGAGGGCGCTCCAGGCGTACTGCCAGACCGCGCCCGAGGCGTCCCGGCGGGACACGAGCCGGCCGTGGGCGTCGTACTCGTAGGCCGCGGTGTCCGAGGCCGTCAGCCGGGTGCCGGTGTAGAACCGGCGTTCCCGGGCCGTGCCGGTGATGTTGCCCGCGCCGTCGTAGCGGTACTGCTCGGCGCGGTTCGGGCCGGTGACCGCGGTGACCCGGCCGGCGGCGTCGAGCTGGTAGCGCACCGGGCCGGTCGCGTCGTCGTCGACCCCGGCGAGTTCGCCGTCGGGCCGGTAGTCGTACCCGCGCGCGTGCACCCGCCGCCCGGCGACCGTGACGGTCTGCCCGGTGAGGTGCTCCCCCGCGTAGGCCTGTTCGAGCACGACGTCGCCGAAGACCCGCTGGGTTTCCGCCCCGCCGTCGTGCCCGAAGCGGATCGACTGGCCCGCGGTTTCCAGCGCGACCGGGACACCGTCCGGGTCGAACCGCCACACACTGTCCACTCCGGACGGTGTGCGGCGGTGCACGACGTGGTTTTCGTCGTCGTAGCCGAAGGAAACGGTCCGGCCGTCGACGGTGTGGGCGAGGACACGGCCGGAGTCGTCGCGCTCGATGTCCACCCGGGACTCGGCGTTCGCCGCGGTGGCGAGCCGGCCGACCGGGTCGTGGGCGAACGTCGTGAGCTCGTCGGCCGTGCGGCGGGAGACCACGTTGCCGAGCACGTCGTAGCCGTACTCGACGACCAGACCGCCGGATTCCGTGCGCACGAGCCGGCCCGCGGCGTCGTGGGTGTAGCGGGTCACCCGGCCGTCGAAGTCGGACTCGGCGGCCAGGCGCCCGGCCGGGTCGTAGGTGTAGTGCCAGGTCAGCCCGGCCGGGTTGGTCACCGCGACCAGGCGCAGCTCGGTGTCGTAGGTGTAGGCCGTCCGCGCGCCGGTCGGGTCGGTGACCGCGGTCAGCAGGTCGAACGGGCCGTACTCACGGGCTTCGGCCTGGCCGAGCAGGCCGGTGTGGCCGAGTTCGTTGCCCTGCCGGTCGTAGCGCCACACCTCCTGCGCACCGGACGGCGTCGTCCGGGCCAGCAGCTTCCCTTCGACGCTCCAGCGCACCGCGGACCGCCCGCCCGTGGCGTCGACGACGGCCTTCGGGCGGCCGAACAGGTCGGTGCCGTCCCCCCGCTCGCGCCCCCGCTCGGCCGTGGCCGCGGCGGGCTCTTCGGCGACGGGCGCGGTCTCGTCCGCGCCGTCGGCGATGCCGGGCAGCGTCGTGTACGGGTCCGGCGCGCGGCCCGCCGGGTAGTGGCGGCGCCAGACGCGGCCGGCGGCTTCCACCGCGATGTCGAGGGCGCCGTCGAGGTGCCGGGTGACGGCGACGCGGCTGCCGTCGGGCCGCACGACCGCGCGCAGGGCGCCGGCCTCGTCGTGCTCGAACAGCGTCGTGTGGCCGAGCGGGTCGGTCCGGCTCCGCATCCGGTCGTAGCGGTCCCAGGTGTAGCCGGTGACCGCGCCGAGCGGGTCGACGTCCCGCACGAGCTGGCCGAGCTCGTTGAAGTGGTGCTCGCTGGTGTGGCCGAGCGAGTCGGTGAACCGGGTGACCCGCTGCGCGCTGTCGTAGGCGAACCGGCCGTCGAGGAACCCGTCGTCCCCGACGGTGACCACGCAGCGCCCGTCGGCGTCGTAGACGTAGCGGTACCAGACGCCGTTGCGGTCGTGCCAGCCGGTGATCCGGCCGGCGTCGTCGTACTCGAACCGGATCGGGGTCTCCGACGAGTCGACCACCGCGACCAGCCGCCCGCGCGGGTCGTAGTCGTAGCGGACGGCGCGCACGCGGTAGCCGGTGTCGCCGTCGACGACGTCCACCGCCACCACACGGCCGCGGTCGGTGGTGAGCGCGACCTCGTAACCCGCGGAGTGTGTCAGGCGCGAGGGCTCGCCGGAGGGCGTGTAGGCGCACTCGATCACGGCGCCGGTGGCGTCTTCGACGCGGTTCAGCGGCTGCAGCGCGGCGCCGCGGCCGGGCAGCGGCGCGAAGGTGAGCGTGCGCCGGGCCAGGGGGTCGTGCAGCGTGTAGCCGGTCGCCGTGCGGGTCAGCGGCCGCCGCGGGCCTTCCAGCGGCAGCACCGCGACCCCGGGCTCGGCGTGCGGGTAGACCAGGACCAGGCCGTCGGCGGAGAAGTAGCAGACGTGCTCGTCGTCGAGCTCCAGCCGCTGGTCCACAGTGGACGTCCAGGTGGGACCGAACCACTGCCCGGCCCGGTAGGACGAGACGTGCGTCCGGTCGAGCACGAGCGGGAGCGGGTCCGGCAGCTCGAGGTCGCGCTGCTCCAGGATGACGTCGCCGTTGGCGACGTCGACCGGGTCGGACTTGCAGACCCGGTCGTCCGGGCCGACGCCGCGGTCGCGCGGGTTGTCCGGCTTGTTCGAGCCGCCCTTGCCGCCGCCGTCGCCCTTGCCCCCGCCCGACGGCGTGGTCGAGCCGCCGCCCGGGGAGGAGTCCGGGCCCTTCGGGTTGTCGTCGGGGCCTTTGGAGCCCGGAGGCGGGTCGCTCTTCGGTGGCGGGTCGCCTTTGGCACCGGAAGTGCTGGTGCCGTCGCCCTTCGCGCCCGAGGTCGAAGTGCCGTCGCCGTCGCCCTTGCCCTTGGGACCGCCGATGTCCTTCGGCCCGCCCTTGATGTCGGCGTGCTTGGGCGGCGGCGCCGTCTTCCCCGGCTTGATCTTCCGCAGCGCCTTCGCCGCATCCGAGAACAGATCCCCGGCCCGCTTGAGCAGCGGCACCAGCGCCTTCAACGCCGTCACCAGCCGCTTCACCAGATCGGCGATCTTCGACGCCGTCTTCGCCACCGCGTTGATGACCTGCGGCACGACCCAGGTCAGGCCGATGCCGAGGGTGAACAGCACCTGCAGCGCCCAGCTGATCAGGTGCCCGACCAGCTCCGCGATGATGTCCCGCACCAGCGCCCGGACCGCCGCGACGACCTCACCGGCCGTCTTGACCCCGCTGGAAGCGCCTTCGCAGCCCTTCTGCGCGGTCTCCAGCAGCGTCACCGTGTCCTGCGCCCGCTGCCGGTAGGTGTCGGCCGCCGCACCGGTCCAGGACACGGTGTCGGCCTTGACCATCCCGGTCAGGTCCTCGCCGACGCTGCCCAGCTCGGTCGCGATGTTCTTCCACGTCTCCGACTGCGCGGCGATCTCGTCGGCGTTGCCGGTCAGCCCGTTGAGCGCTTCCTTGAGCGGCCCGACGTGTTCCATCAGCCAGCCGACGCCGGCCGCGAGGATCGCCCCGAACGGGTCCATCGCCATCGACAGCGCATCCAGCGCCGTCCCGACCGAACCCAGCGCGACCGAGGCCCAGTCCCCGCTTTCGATGGCCGACTTCAGGTCGTTCGCCGACTCCAGCAGCGAAATGCCCGAATACGCCTTGGTGGAATCCTTCGTCTCCGCGACCAGCGGATTCACCACGGATTGTTGTCCTCGTCATCGGGAGCGGCAGGCCGCCGCGGCGGCTGCGGGGCACCAGGGGCGGGCGGGGTCGCCGCGCCCCCTGCGGGGGCCGGGGGCACCGGCGCGGGCGGGGCGGGCGGCTGCTCGTCCGGTTCGTCCGGGTCGGGGAAGCGGCCGCGCAGGTTGTCGAGCAGCAGGCCACGGGTTTCGCGGTCCTCGTCGCCGAGCTGCTCGGCCATCACCCCGGCGACGCGGTCGGCGATGCCGGACTGCGCCCGGCGCATGGTCGTCAGGATCTGCCGCGAGAGCTCTTCCAGGGGGAACGACTTGACCTTGTTCGAGAACGTCAGCTCGGTGACGGTGCCGTCCGCGCCGACGGTCACGCTGACCGCGCCGTCGGAGCTGGTCGCGGTCAGCCGCAGCCGTTCGGTCTGCTCCTGCGCCGCCTGGTACCGCTGCGCCTTCGCGGCGAACCCGGCCGCCCAGTCGTCCATCCGGCGGATCGTCTCGTCGGGGTCCCGCATGAGGTCCCCCAGCCCGTTCGGACCCGTCATGCGTTGGACCTCGCTTCCACTGCGCGCGGCGAGGCCGCGAGCTGACGCTCGAACGGCTGCGCGTTGGCTTCTTCGCCTTCCCGGTAGGACTTCGCGGCCGCCGTGACGTTGTCCGCGAGCCCGCGCACGCCTTCCGCGGAGGCGGTCAGCGCGTCCTTCGCCTCCTCGTTGGTGGGCCGGATGATCGGCGGGAGGAAGGCGCACAGCAGCCCGTAGGCGTGGTCGGACATCGCCGTGTCGGCCGCCGAGCTCGCCGTGTTGAGCCGGTCCACCAGGCTCTCGACGTGACTCGCGTGCGCGACCAGGTCGTCCGGTTCGACCTCGAAACCGGGAGCCGTCACGGGCGTCACTTCCAATCCTGGTTCTTCCAGTCGCCGATCACCGGCGGTGCGACCGCCTGCTCGCCCGCGAAGAAGTTCGGGTCGTCGCTTTCGAGGTAGTCGGCTGCCTTGTGTTCCTTGTCGTCTTCCTTCTTGCCCCCGCGGCCGGCGCCCATGCCGCCCATGCCCGGGGAGCCCGCGGCACCGGCCGCACCGCGGCCCGACATCGCGTTGCGCGCCGCCGCCGCTTCGGCTTCCGCGGCCGCGCCGGACGCGGCACCGCCGCTGAGGTTGCCCGCACCGCGCAGGCCGGCGCCACCGGCACCGGACCCGCCGGCCCCGGAGCCGCCGATCCCGCCGAGCGAGCCGCCGCCGCCACTGCCGCCGCCGGGGATGCCGCCGAGCCGGCTGGCGATGCTCTCGCCGTTGATGCCCCCACCTCGGCCGATGGTCGGCATCTTCGCCCCGCCGGGAGTGTTGAGGCCGCCGGTGCCGGTGGGCAGCCCGGTGATCGGGTCGATGCCGGGCGGGGTGAACCCGGGGATCGAGCCGCCGCCGCGGACGGTCCCGCCGCCCCCGGAGACGTCCGGGATGTTCGGGATCGACGGCGGCGTGAACCCGCTGCCGCCGCCGCTGCCCCCGCCGCCGGGGATGCCCGAGGGCGTGAAGCCGGAGGACGTCGTCGAGTCGTCGAAGTGCGGCAGCGACGAGCCGGGGATGCCGGCCCCGCTGAAGTTGCCGCCGCCGGGGCCGTTCGGGGTCTCGAAGTTCGGCGGGGTGAAGCCCGCGCCACCGGAGCCACCCGCACCGCTGCCGCCGCCGGGGATGCCCGCGCCGGAGAAGCCGGAGCCGCCACCGCCGGGGATGCCACTGCCCGGGACGCCACTGCCGGAGCCGCCCGCGCCCGGGATGCCGCTGCCGGAGAAGCCGGACCCTCCGGCGCCGCTGCCGTCGCCCGGGATGCCCGCGCCGGCCCCGCCGGCGCCCGCGGCACCACCGGCGCCGAGGCCCGCCGCGTTCACGTCGGCCGGGATGCCCGCGGCATCGGGGAGCCGCCGGCTTCCCGCCAGCAGCGGCTGCACGTCACCGCCCGCTCCGGCGCCGCCCCGCGCGGCGACGTTCTGCCTGGTCGCGGTCGCGGTCGGCAGCTTCGGCGGGGCCGGGAACCGCGGGGTGGCGACGGCGGCGCCGATGGTCTCGTCGTACTGCGTCATGATCTGCGCGGCGTGGTCCCGCGCGGCCTGCTGCGCCCGGTAGGTCTGCATGGCCTCGCCCGCGGCCGCCGCGTACTGGATCGGGTCGGTCATCGACATCAGGCGCTGGTTGGTCGACTGCAGGTCGAACTGGACCGGCGGGTTCGCGACCATCTGCCGCTGGGTCTCGTTGAGCGCCTGGGAGTGGATCTCCTGCTGCCGCCCGGCGAGCGTGGCGCCCTGCGCGGTCGCGCCGAGCCACTTGCCGACCCCGGCGAGGTGCTCGCGGACGGCGTCACCGGCGTCGCCCTGCCAGTTGTTCGTGCTCGCGTTGATCGCGTCGGCCAGCGTCTTCTGGTGCGTGCCGAGGTCGTTGCCGACCCGCACCCACTCCTCCGAGGTTTCCGCGACGGTCGCCGGGTTGGCGTCCTGCGTGATGGCCTCGTTCATCTGTTCGTGGCTGGCGTTGTTCCACAGGGTGCGCGGCGCCCCGCCGTTCTCCCGCATGGTGAGGCCCTCGTCGAGGCCGTGCTTGGCGTCGTTGAGGTGCTGCTGGTAGAGCTCCTGGATCTTCTTGTCGCGCAGCACCGGGTCGACGACCGGGCCGAGCCAGCCGGCCCGGATCTCGTCGTCGACCTGCTTCGTGGCCATGTCGCGGATCTCGTCGCCCGAGGGCGACTTGTCCGTGGTCAGCGGCCCGACGTAGTACTTCGACGACGAATCGGCGGTCACGTCGTAGAGCGGACTGCGCGGGTCGTAGTCCGGCGACGACGGGTCCGAGACGGACTCGGCGGTGGGTGCCACGGTCTCCCTCAGCTCTGGTCGGCGGTCGGGAGCGAGGTCAACGTCTGCTGCGTCGTCTCTTCCCGGGACTTGTAGTTCTGCTTGGCCAGCTTGATGGCCTCGATGTAGGTCGGGAACTCCTGCCGCGCGGCCTGCAGCTGGGTGACCAGGCCGTGCTCGTCGGCGGCGGTGCTGACCATGTGCGCGGACACCCACTGCCCGGTGGCGGTCCGGCTCATCGCGGGCGCGTCGTGCAGCCGCTGCAGGGTGGCCCACCGCTGCTCGAGCGACTCGAGCACGCCTTCGAGGGCCTCGATAAGCTGATTGCCGGTGGTGTCGTCGATGGCGAAGCCACCGGTCTGGGCCAGCCGCTTGAGCTGCGCCCCGGCGAGCCCGACCCGCACGGCGGCCATGGCCTTCGCCTCGGGGGTGGCCGCGCTCTGCATCTGCATGGTGGCCTGGATGGCCTGAGCCGCCGCGGCGGTCTCTTCCGTGGTCATGACTGCTCCTCCCCGATCAGTAGACGGCCGCGATGGCGTCGCGGATGGCGCGCGCGAGATCGGCCCGCCCGGCGGGCACGTAGTCCGCGGTGAGTTCCCCGCCGTCACCGGTCCGGGTGTGCACGAGGTACCGGCCATCGGCGGTGTCGAGCCAGCTCAGCGGCTCGCTGGCGACGCGTTCCCCGCGCCGCCCCTGAGCACTGACGGCGATGTGTCCCCCACCCAGCCGTGGTTCGGCCAGCACCCGTTCGAGCACGGCGACATCGGACGGTTTCGGAGCCGGCGGCCGCCGCCCGGGCCGCACGACGGCCTTGACCTCGATCATCCCGAAGGCATCGGTCTCTTCTTCGTCGAACTCGGCGTCGGCGATCCGCTTGGCGGTCATGGCGGAAACCTCCCGCCCGGCGGCCCGGTGCACGGTGTGCCGCCCGGTGCTGGCGGCGGGAGCCGGCGGAAGCACCCCGGTGACGACCTCGACGAGATCTTCGTCGGCGAACAGCGAGAACAGCAGCTCATCGGTGTCGGCGGACTGCGTGATCCCGAGAGCCTGGGCCCCATCGCTGACGACGAGGACGGCCACATCGGCCCCCAGCCCATCGATCCCGCTGACGGCCACGGAGACCCGCGGCTCGGCCAGCAGTTCGAAGGCGGTCCGCACCCCGGGGTGCAGCTCGCCGGAGACGGACAGACGCCGCTCCTCGAGCTCGTCGTAGACCTGCCGGGCAATGTGCACGAACCGCACGGGATCGGACGGCAGATTCCCGGCCCGGAGCGGGTACCGCCGGACATCGCCCCCGGTAGCCCGCCCGACGACGAGTGCTTCGAAGACCTCGAGGACGAACTCGAACCGCTCCGCCATTTCCCCTCGCCGGATCCTTTTCGTCAAACCTTCAAGCAAGTTCCCTGATGAACATTAGCAGTGCGGCTGCAGCGAGGGTCGCGACCGCCACCCGGATGCCCGAAAGACCACACTCCGCTGGCCCGGGCGGGCAAGGGGATGTCACCCGATGGAGTGGAGGGGCGCTCGTTCGGGGGTTGGGGTGCTGGCTGGTTGCTCGGCTGTCGAGGGCGCCGGATGGGGCGGTGACGGTGGCGGACTCTGGGCGACAGGCGACGGCGGCGGGCGGCGATTTGCGCTGGCAGGGCGGCGGCGGTGGGCGGCGACCGACGATTCGCACTGGCAGGGACGGCGATCTCCGGCCGCCGCGGCGGGGCGGCCGGTCGCGAGGCGGCGATCGGGAAACCGCTGGAGCGGCAGAGGCTGGAGGGGTCGGCACAAGCGAGGCTGAGCAGAGGTGGGGGCCTCACCGTGATGGGTGCGGTTGCACGGCGGCAGGGAAAGGTCGCGCAACGCTGGGCCGAAGTTGGGCGCCGGTGACGAGACCGCGCGCGATGGAGAAAGGCCACGCCCAGCGGCCGAAGCTGCACGCCGACGGGCGAGGCCGCGCGGCGGTGAGGCGAGGTGGCGCGGGTGGAGAAAAGTTCGCGCGACGGTGGGTGAGGTCGCACGGCAGTGGTGAGGTTGCACGGCGGTGGGTGAGGTTGCACGGCGATGCACGAGGCTGCGCGGGGAGTTTGTGGGCGGGGCGTGGGTGTAGGCCCGTAGCCGTGTGGCTGCGGGCCTTTTCCCGTTGTTCGGTTGGCTCAGGCTGCGAATGGCAGCGGTTCGTGGAGGTTGTTGCGCCGGGGTTTTCGGCGGCGGTCGAGGAAGGTGGGTGGGAGGAATTCGGGGAGGCCGTCGGGGGCGATGCGGACTTCCCAGCCGGAGCGGTGCAGCAGCCGGTGGTGGTGGGCGCACATCAACACCAGGTTGGTGAGGCTGGTGGGGCCACCGTCGGCCCAGTGCCGGATGTGGTGACCTTGGCAGTGCCGGGGTGGGCGGTGACAGCCGGGGAACGCACAGCCGCGGTCGCGTAGGAACAGGGCGCGGCGGAGTCCGGCGGAGATGAGGCGGCGGAGACGCCCGAGGTTGAGGGGTTCGCTTTTGGCGCCCAGGACGGCGGGGATGATCATGGCGTCGCAGGCGTGGACGCGGGCTTCGGCCGCGGTCATGGTCCCGGTGTCACCGAGCGTGGCCTGACCGGTGCCGGACTTCAGGTCGGTGAGGGAGACCGCGACCATGACGTGGGCCCGTTCCCCGGCCTGCATCGGCAAGTCCGGAGAGTTGAGGGCCAGGTCGATGGCGTCGGAGAACGCGTCGCCGTAACGCTGCGGCATCGCGCGGTGGTCGGGGCCGTCGTCGCCGGTACGGCGCTCGGCCAAGGCATCGAGGAGGGCGCTGGCGCGGGTGCCGGTTTCGTCGTCGAACTTGCCGTTGAGCTCCCAGACCCCGGATCTTCGACGACGCAAGAACAACTCCCGAGTCGGGACGACCGGCTCGGTGTCGTCGGGTTCGGCACCATCGGGGTTGAGGTGGGCGAGGATCCGGGCACCGAGGACCGCGACCTGCTTGTGCCCGGCCTCGGCAGCGAAGGCGAGCAGGTCAGCCTCGGCGCGGTCACGATGTTCGGGCGGAACCTCGGCCAGGACCCCGGTGATCGTGTCGATCATCGGGGCACTCAGCGACCCGGACAAAGCAGCAACACCCGTGGCGGGTGCCAGGGCCGGGATCGGGGTGCCGTCGAGAGCGCGACCCGGATTCACCAAGCGAGCCCGCTTCACCAAGCGTTCCGCCGCCGACCTCGGAAGGTCACCCAGGTGCTCCAGCAACCGGGCAACAGAGCGGTACCCGAACACCTCCATCACCCCGCGCTGCTCGATCTCCACCAGCAGCGCGCCGACTTCAGCTTCAGCAGAGCGGATGGCCGCGAGCAACTCACCGAGGCGGTCGGCAAAAGCCACCGCCTCGGCGGACGAACGAGCGCTGTCGGACATAGATCAAGATTACCGACCATCGAACACAAGTTCATCACTCGAACGGGTACGAACCCCGAACCGTGAACGCCGAACCGCAAAGCACCGCAAAGCACCGGAAAACCCAGGCAGGACAAGAGCCAAGATGAAAACTCAAGAAGCAACCCGGCGCGCCCGTTCGATATCAGGCCCCCGATAGAGCCGCTCAGGGATTCGGGCCAAAGTGGACGGATGGACCTGCTCCCCCAGCCCGTAGAACTTCTGGAAGCTCATGATGAGCGGCCGCCAAGCGTCCGGGTCGATCCGGTCCTCGGTCCCCTCCATCCGGATCGACTCGTGCACGAAGACCCGCTGTACCCGGACCTCGAAGGACACCACTCCCCCGTCCGCACCCACCGGGTGCACCTCCTCGACCACGACCTCCATCGCCACCGGGCACTCGGCGACGCGGGGCGGTGTGACCGTCGACGAGGCCACCGCCGTCAGGCCGGCCCGGCCGAACTTGTCCGCCACGTGGAAATAGCCCCGCTCCTGCTTGCCCGCGGGCACCGGGTCGGACCCCGTCGTCAGCGCCAGCCGATCGACGGCCGCCGCCATCGACGACGAAGGCAGGTTCAGCACTCCTTCGCGGCTGTGCAACAGGTTCTGCGCCGTCCGGGAGCGGACTCCCAGCCCGAGCACCGCCCGCCAGCCGAGCCAGAATGCCGATGACATCGGCGCCAGATTGACCGATCCGTCCTCGTTGGTGGTGGAAATCAACACCACGGGCGTACCGAAATACAGAATACCGGGCTCGATGGCCGTGTGCTCGCTCACGCCACCGATCCTGCCGTCCACAGGGGACGGACCGCTGGCGGGAATCGGCCATCGCAATCAACAGAACAGGGGCGGCACCCGCAAGCAAGTGCCGCCCCCGCAACGGAGACTCAGCGAGACGCCAGCGCCCGCCGGGTCAGTACGCGCGCGAGGTGACGGCGGTACTCCGCCGTCGCGTGGGGCTCGTCCGGCGGGCTGGTCCCCTCTGCCGCCAGCTCCGCCGCCTCCTCGATCGACGCCCCGGCCGCCAGTGCCTCCTCCGTGGCCGTGGCCCGCAGCGGGACTCCGCCCATGTTCACCAGGCCGACGCGGTCGCCGGCCACCGTCACCCCGACCATCGCCCAGTCGATCGCGCGGCGGGTGAACTTGCGGAAGCCCCAGCCTTGCCCCGTCTGGGCCGGGAGGCGGATCTCCGTCAGCAGCTCCGCCGGCTCCAGCGGCGTCGTGAACGGGCCCAGGAAGAACTCCGCCGCGGGGATGCGGCGCTCCCCCGCCGGCCCGCGGGCCACCAGGACCGCGTCCGAGGCCAGGACCGCCGCCGGGAGGTCCGCCGCCGCGTCCGCGTGGACCAGGGAGCCGCCGATCGTGCCGCGGTGGCGGACCTGGCGGTCGCCCACCTCGCCGGACACGTGGGCCAGCAGCGGCGCGTGCTCCAGCAGCACCGGGTCCTGCACCAGCGCGCTGTAGCGGGACAGCGCGCCGATGACGACCTCGTCGCCCTCCAGGCGGACGTAGCGCAGCTCGTCGAGCGGGCCGATGTCCACCAGGTACTCCGGCGCAGCCAGGCGCAGCTTCATCAGCGGCAGCAGGGAATGCCCGCCCGCCAGCACCTTCGCGTCGTCGCCGTGCGAGGCGAGCAGCGAAAGTGCTTCGTCCACTGTGGACGCGCGCAGGTACTGGAACGAGGCGGGGATCACCGGTCCACCTCCTGACCCGACGCGTCGATCACGGCGCTGACGATGTTGTGGTACCCGGTGCAGCGGCAGAGGTTGCCCTCGAGCCCGGCCCGGACCTCGTCACGCGTCGGCTTCGGGTTGTCGGCCAGCAACGACACCGACGCCATGATCATCCCCGGCGTGCAGAACCCGCACTGCAGGCCGTGCTGCTCCTGGAACGCCCGCTGCACCGGGTGCAGCGCACCGTCCGAAGAGGACAATCCTTCGACCGTCGTGACGGCGTGGCCGTCGGCCTGCGCGGCCAGCACCGTGCA
Organism: Amycolatopsis sp. NPDC004772; assembly: GCF_053601215.1. Taxonomy (NCBI): domain Bacteria; kingdom Bacillati; phylum Actinomycetota; class Actinomycetes; order Pseudonocardiales; family Pseudonocardiaceae; genus Amycolatopsis; species Amycolatopsis sp. NPDC004772. The sequence continues at coordinate 221,511 of NZ_JBSGBK010000001.1, read as the reverse complement.
GGACTTGACCGACTCGCCGTCGAGCAGCACCGTGCAGGCGCCGCAGGACGTCGTGTCGCAGCCGACGTTCGTGGCGGTCAGGCCGGCCGTGTCGCGCAGGAAGTGCACCAGGAGCGTCCGGTCCGGCACCTCCTCGGTCAGCGGCCGCCCGTTGACCTCGATCGAGACCTTCACTGCGCGCTTCCCTTCCGAGCTTCTTCGAGTGCGGCCCAGACCCGGATCGGCGTCGTGGGCATGTCCAGGTGCTTGACGCCGCGGGCCGAAAGGGCGTCCACCACGGCGTTGTGCACCGCCGGCGTCGAACCGATCGTCGCCGCCTCGCCGATCCCCTTGACGCCCAGCAGGTTCCGGTCGGTCGGGGTGGCCATCTCGACCAGCTCGAAGTCCGGCAGCTCGGCGGCGGTGACGAACGAGTAGTCCGCCAGGGTCGCGGTCGTCGGGTTGCCGTCGTCGTCGTAGGTGACGACCTCCATCAGCGCCTGCGCCGCGCCCTGCCCGAGCCCGCCGTGGCGCTGGCCGCGGAAGGTGAGCGGGTTGACGATCGGGCCGGCGTCGTCGACGGCGACGATCCGGCGCAGCTCGACCTTGCCGGTCTCGGTGTCGACTTCGACGACGGCCAGGTGCGCGCCGAACGGGAACGTCGGCGCGCCACCGCCGAACCAGACGTCGGCCGAGAGCTTGCCCTCGCTCGCCGTCTCGGCGACCTGCGCCCAGCTGAGCACCGTGCTCGACGGCGCGCCGCGGACCTGCCAGACGCCGCGATCGGCGTCCAGTTCGAGGTCGTCCGGCGCCGCTTCCAGCAGGTCGGCGGCGAGCTGCCGGGCCTGCGCGATCACCTCGTCGGCCGCCTGCCGGATCGCCGAGCCGCCCAGCTGCAGCGACCGGGAGCCGAACGTGCCGACCGCCTTGGGCACCTCGTCGGTGTCGCCGTGCCGGACGGTGATCTGGTCGAGGGGGACGCCGAGCTGGTCGGACAGCAGCATCGCCAGCGACGTGCCGAGGCCCTGCCCGTGCGGCGAGCTGCCGGTCCACGCGACGACCGAGCCGTCCGGGTGGATGTCGACGCGGCCGCTCTCGCCGCCGCCGTCGCCGCCGGTGATCTCGACGTAGGCCGCGATGCCCAGGCCGAGCTCCACCGGGTCGCCCGCCTCCCGCCGGCGCCGCTGCTCGGCGCGAAGCTCCGCGTACCCGGCCGCGTCCAGGGCCTTGTCCAGCGCCGCCGCGTACTCGCCCGTGTCGTAGGACGCCCCGGTCGGCGACTGGTACGGGAACTCGTCCGGCCGGATGAAGTTGACGCGGCGGACTTCGGCCGGGTCCAGCCCGATCTCGGCGGCGAAGCGGTCCATCGCCCGTTCGACCGCGGCCGTCGCCTCCGGGCGGCCGGCGCCCCGGTAGGCCCCGATCGGCGTGGTGGTGGTGACGACCGCGCGGCTGCGGGTCTCGACCTTCGGGAACCGGTAGACGCCGACGGCCATCAGCTCGGTCAGCGTCGGCAGCAGCAGCATCCGCGGGTACGCGCCGGCGTCCTGGACGACGTCGAGGCGGTACGCCAGCACCGTGCCGTCGCGTTTCCCGCCGATGGTCACCGTGTTGCGCTGCGCGCGGCCGTGCGTCATGGCCGTGAGGTTCTCGCTGCGCGACTCGACCCAGCGCACGCCCCGCCCGAGCTGCTTCGCGGCCCAGCCGAGCACGGTCGCCTCGGGGTCCGCGCCGATCTTCGCGCCGAAGCCGCCGCCGACGTCCGGCGCGATCACCCGCACCGACTCTTCGGCGACACCGAGGCTCCCGGCCAGCTGGCTGCGGGCCATCTGGGCGTTCTGGGTGGACAGCCAGGCCGTCAGCCGGCCGTCCTCGCCCCACACGCAGGACGCGCCACGCACTTCGAGCGGCGCCGGCGCGACGCGCTGGTTGAGGATGGTCTCGGTGACGACGACCTCGCACTCCTCGAAGATCGCGTCGTCGAACTCGGTCGCCCCCTTGACCTGCACGATGTTGCTGTCGCGGTCGGGGAACACCAGCGTCTCGCCGGCGAGGGCCGCGTCGATCGACGCGACGGCGTCCAGCGGCTCGTAGTCGACGTCGACCAGCTCGGCCGCGTCGGCCAGCTGGTAGCGGTCTTCGGTGACGACCAGCGCGACCGGCTCCCCGACGTAGCGCACCACCGCACCGGCCAGCCACGGTTCCGGCACCGGCCCCGCCGGGTGCGGGGGCAGCCCGAGGTCCGCGGCGGTGAACACGCCGAGCACGCCCGGCGCCTCCTTCGCCGCGCTCACGTCGATGCCACCGATCCGCGCGTGCGCGATCGGACTGCGCACGAACACCGCGTGCGCGGCCCCGGAAAGCGCTTCCGTCCGTAGGTCGTCCACGTAGGTGCCGCCCGCGGTGATCAGATTCCGGTCTTCCCGGCGGACCACCCTGGTCCCGACAATGCTCATCTGGTCTCCTGCTCGCCGATACCCCGCCGATCATGCCCGCAGGCCCAGGACGATCGCCAGGCCCAGTCCGCCTATTCCGATCGCGATGCGCAGCGGGGTGGCCGGCAGCCGGCGCACGAGCGCGGATCCCAGCCAGGAGCCGCCGAGCGAGCCGAGGCAGACGGCGAGCGCGGCCGGCCAGACGACCTTGCCGGTGACCGCGAAGACGATCGCGGCGAGCAGGTTCGCCGAGCCGGTGACCAGGTTCTTCGCCGCGTTGGTGCGGGCCAGCGGCTGGCTCCAGACGGTGACCAGCAGCGCGAGCATCAGCACGCCCGCGGCGGCGCCGAAGTAGCCGCCGTAGATCCCGATCAGGAACGCGACCACGCCGGTCACCGGGCTGAGGCCGTGGTGCTCGGCGCCTTCGGCCAGCCGGCGCAGCCGCGGCCCGGCCATCAGCACCAGCGACGCCCCGCCGATCAGCCACGGCACGATGACGGTGAACGCGCCGGACGGCGTCAGCAGCAGGATCAGGCCGCCGCACGCGCCGCCGACGGTGGTGATGGCGCAGAGCGGGAGGAGCCGGCGGCGCTGCCCGGCCAGTTCGGGACGGGCGCCGGCCGCGGCGCCCACGGTGGTGCCGAGCATGGCGACGGTGTTGGTGACGTTGGCGGTCACCGGCGGCAGCCCGGCGGCGAGCAGCGCGGGGTAGGACACCAGCGACGCGAGCCCGGCGGTCGCCCCGGTCAGGCCGGCCCCGACGCCGGCCAGCACGAGCAGGAGCAGCACCCACGGGTCGATGATCACGTTGTCATCTCACCACGCGGCCCCGGCGGCCACCGGGCTGGTCGACCGGGACACCCTGCTCGTCCACCCGCCGACGCTCGGCACCGGCGGCGCGCTCAGGTATAGGGCGTTATACGAAGCCAGTGTCCACATCGGACCGGAGGCCGCCGCGGCGCCGATGTCGTCCGCACTTGATCGATCTCGCACCGGTCGCGGCGGGCCCGCGGGCGAGTACCTTGTCACCACGGGGCTTTCCACCGCCCGATCGGGAGGACGGATGCGCGTCACGATCGCCGAGGTCGCCCGCCGCGCGCGGGTGAGCAAGACGACCGTGTCGCGGGTGCTCAACAACAAGGCGGACGTGGACGCCGCGACCGCGATCCGGGTGCGCGAGGTGATCGCCGCGACCGGGTACATCCCCAGTGCCGGCGCGGTCGGGCTGGCCCGCGGGGTGACGCGCACGGTCGGGATGCTGGTGCCGGGGCTGACCTGGCCGTGGATGGGCGAGGTGCTGCAGGGCGTCGCCGACGTCGTGGAGTCGAAGGGCTACGGCCTGCTGCTGTCTACCGCCAACCGCGGCGCCGACTCCCTCGGCGAGTTCTCGCGCCAGGTGTCGGCGAAGGCGTTCGACGGCCTGCTGCTGGTGGAACCGCCGGACGCGGTGCGGCACCTGCGGGTGCTGCACGACTCCGGGCTGCCGGTGGTGGTGATCGACGACCGCGGCCGCCGTCCGGCGTTCCCGTCGGTGGGCACGGACAACCGGCAGGGCGGCGCGGCCGCGGCCCGCCACCTGCTCGGCACCGGCCGCACCCGGCTCGCCACGGTCACCGGGCCGCGCGACTTCGGCTGCACCGCCGATCGCCTCAACGGCTTCAACGAAGCCGTTCTCGACGCCGGCCTGACCCTCGACTCGCGGCTGATCATCGAAGGCGACTTCACGAGCGAAAGCGGCGAGGCGGCGATCCTCCAGCTCCTCGAAACGGGCCCGGAGTTCGACGCGGTCTTCGCGCACAACGACCTCACGGCGGCGGGCGTGCTGGCGGGCCTGCGCAAGGCGGGCCGTGCGGTGCCGGGGGACGTCGCCGTGGTCGGGTTCGACGACATCCCCCTGGCCGCGCACACCCAGCCGCCGCTCACCACGATCCGCCAGCCGCTGCGGCAGATGGGCGAGACGGCGGCCGGGCTGCTGCTCGACCGCCTGGCCGGCGCGCCGGCCCCGGACGCCCCGCTGATCGTCCCGACGGCACTGGTGGTCCGCGAGTCGACGCGGCCGGTCAGCGCCCCCGGGAGCGGGGACTCACCGGGGTAGCCGGCTCACTGGTACACCCGCACGTAGTCGATCACCATGTCCTGCGGGAGCACCGTCCCCGCGCCCGGCGGGCCGGGGAAGTCGCCGCCGATCGCGTTGTTGAGGATCAGGAAGAACGGGTGGTCGTAGACCCACGGCCCGCGCGTGCTCTCGACGGTGTCCCGGTCGATCGTCTGGAACGGGGTGCCGTCGACGGAGAAGGTCATGTGGGTGGCGTCCCAGTCGAGGCCGAAGCGGTGGAAGCCCGCCGAGACGTCCTGGCCGAGGTCGTAGGGCGCGCCGACACCGCCGGCGCCGTTGTAGGCCGGGGCGTGGATCGTCGAGTAGGCCAGGTTCGGCGCCTTCCCGACGTGCTCCATGATGTCGATCTCCCCGCAGTTCGGCCACGGCGTGCCGCTGAAGAAGTTCGCGCCCAGCAACCAGAACGCGGGCCAGAGCCCCTGCGTGCCGGACACCTTGATGTTCGCCTCGACGTGGCCGTAGGTGAAGCTGAACTTGCCCGCGGTGTTGAGCCGGCCCGAGGTGTACTGGCAGGTCGTGCTGCCGCTGATCGGGTCCGGCGGGCAGGCACTGCCCGGCGTGGCTTCCCGGCGGACCTGGATGACGAGGTTGCCGCGGCCGTCCTGCTTGGCGTTGTTGTTGTTCGTGTAGTACTCGAGCTCGTTGTTGACGCCCGGCCCGGTCTCCGCGGTCCACTTGCTCGCGTCGGGGGCCGCGCCCGCGGCGCCGTTGAACTCGTCGCTCCAGACCAGCGTGCCCGGGAAGTGCGGGGCCGGCGGCGCGGGCGGGGGCTGGGTCGGGTTGCCGCCGGTGCCGTAGACGTCGAAGCCCCACAGCGAGTAGCCGTAACCGTTGGAGCGGGCGGTGCCGTACATCCGGACGTACCGCCCGGAACCGTTGACGGTCAGCGTCTCCTTGAACCCCTTGCCACTGCTGGTCGAGTAGATCGGCGTCCAGGTGGCGTTGTCGTTCGAGACCTGGAGCTGGTAGGCGACCGCGTAGGCCGGGTCCCACTGCAGGACGACCCGGTGGATCGCCGCGGGCGCCCCGAGGTCGACGGTGATCCAGCCGGGGTCGACCCAGCCGGTGGTCGCGCTGGTCGCCCAGCGCGTGGCCGGGTCGCGGTCGAAGGCCTTCGCCGGGACGCAGCCGGGGCACGCGCCGTCGTCCTGGTAGGAGGACGCCGTGCCGGACTTGCCGTAGGACAGCAGGACGTCGCCGGGCTGTGTGGTGCCGCCACCGTAGACCTGGAACTCCCAGAGCGAGTACCCGTACTGCGTGGCGCGCTGGGTGCCGGTGAGCCGGACGTACCGGCCGCTGCCGGTGACGGTCAGGGTCTGCGTCCCGCCGGTCCCGGCCGTGGTGGCGTAGAGGGAGGTCCAGGACGTGCCGTCGGTGGACGCCTGGAGGGTGAAGGCCTTGGCGTAGGCGGCTTCCCAGCTCAGGACGACCTGCGAGACCTGCTGGTTCGAACCGAGGTCGACCTGCAGGGTCTGCGGATCGGAGAAGGCGCTGGACCAGCGCGTCCCGGGATCGCCGTCGACGGCGGCGGTCGCCGGGAACGCGGCGGACTCGGCCGAGGACGCCGTCACCGGACGGCCTTGCGAGAGCAGGACGGGCGCGGCCCGGGCGACGGGAGCGGTCAGCAGAGCGGCCAGGGTCAGGGCGAGGACGGTGAGAACCCGGATCCTCGGCATGCGGCGTTGCATGGGGCACCTCCACGGCGAACCGGCGCCGGGACGGCGTTGCCCCGGCGCGGATCGGCTCACGTGGCCCGCGGCGCGGGTGTGGGTCCCGGCCGGCGGCACGCTCTTAATTCAAGGTATAAATAAAGAGTCGTAAAATGTCAACGGGCACTGGGCCGGGCGAAGGAATCCGCGCCGGATCCTTGACTCCGCGGAGTCCCGCGCTGTTAACTGCGAGCTCACCGACGGAACCGGTTCCGTGACCGCCAACCGGAACGGCTCCGCCGCGCCAAACCCGTTCGGGCTGACCGGTTCGCACCGGCACCCCACCCGGCACCGCTCCTCCGGCTCACGGTGCCCGGGCGGGGCTGCGGGCGCGCACCCGCCGCACCACCCGACACCGGCGCGAGCTGTGGGGCTCGCCCGGTCCGCTGCCGTTCCGCTCGTCCTCCCCGATCCAGCAGGCAGGCTCATGAGATCAACGACGTTCTCCCCCGTGCACCGCCTCCTCGTCCTCGCGACCGCCGTGGCCGCCGCGTTCGCCACCACGGTGGTGGCCGGCGCCCCGGCGCGGGCCGCCGCGTGCGGCACCACGAACCTCGCGCAGGGCCATCCCGCGACTGCCTCCTCGACCGAGAACGGCGGGACGCCGGCGTCCGCCGCGGTCGACGGCAATCCCGGCACGCGCTGGTCCAGCGCGTTCAGCGACCCGCAGTGGCTGCAGGTCGACCTGGGTTCCGCGCAGCAGCTCTGCGACGTGGTCCTCAGCTGGGAAGCCGCGTACGCCCGCGCGTTCACCGTGCAGCTCTCGGCCGACGCGGCCACCTGGACCACCGCGTACTCGACGACCACCGGCACCGGCGGCACGCAGACCGTGCCGCTGTCCGGCACCGCGCGCTACCTGCGCGTCCACGGCACCCAGCGGGCGACCGGCTACGGCTACTCGCTGTGGGAGGTCGCCGCGCACGGCACCGGCGGCGGCACGACCATCCCGCCGACCGATCCGCGCAACCCGGACTTCGGGCCGAACGTGTCGGTGTTCGACCCCTCGACCCCGGCCGCGACGATCCAGAACCGGCTGACGCAGCTGGCGAACCAGCAGCACACCAACCAGTTCGGCAACGAGCGCTACGCCGTGCTGTTCAAGCCGGGCACCTACAACGCCGACGTCAACCTCGGCTTCTACGAGCAGGTCGCCGGCCTGGGCCTGTCCCCCGACGACGTCAACCTCAACGGGCACGTCCGCGTCGAAGCGGATTGGCTGCAGCAGGGTGACAACCCGAACAACAAGGGCAACGCGACGCAGAACTTCTGGCGGTCCGCCGAAAACCTGTCGGTGACGCTGCCGGCCGGCCAGGTCGAACGCTGGGCCGTCGCGCAGGCCGCCCCCTACCGCCGGATGCACCTGCGCGGCAGCCAGATCCAGCTCTGGAACGGCGGGGACGGCTGGGCCAGCGGTGGCCTGATCGCCGACAGCAAGATCGACGGCGTCGCCGTTTCCGGTTCCCAGCAGCAGTTCCTGACCCGCAACAGCGAGCTCGGCGGCTGGCAGGGCGGCGTCTGGAACATGGTGTTCGTCGGCTCGACCGGCACCCCGCCGGCGTCCTTCCCGAACCCGCCGGAAACGGTCGTCGGGCAGACCCCGGTGATCCGTGAGAAGCCGTTCCTCTACGTCGACGGTTCGGGCAGCTACAACGTGTTCGTGCCGGGGCTGCGGCAGAACTCGTCGGGCACGAGCTGGGGTCACGGCACGCCGGCCGGGCAGTCGATCTCGCTGAGCGAGTTCTACGTCGCACATCCGTCCGACTCGGCCGCGACGCTCAACGCCGCCTTGGCCGCGGGCAAGAACCTCCTGGTGACGCCGGGCGTCTACCACCTCGACCAGGCGCTGAACGTCACCCGCCCGGACACCGTGGTGCTCGGCCTCGGCCTGGCGACCCTGATGCCCACCAACGGCACCGCGGCCATCACGACGTCCGATGTGGACGGCGTGAAGATCGCCGGGCTGCTCATCGACGCGGGCGCGGTCAACTCGCCGGTGCTCGTCCAGGTCGGCCCGCCGGGCTCCAACGCCAACCACGCGGGCAATCCGACGTCGCTGCACGACGTGTTCTTCCGGATCGGCGGCGCGGCCGTCGGGAAGGCCACGCAGACCCTGGTGGTCAACTCGAACAACGTCCTCGGCGACCACATGTGGCTCTGGCGCGGCGACCACTCCTACGGCGTCGGCTGGAACGTCAACACCGCGGCCAACGGCCTGGTCGTCAACGGCGCCAACGTCACGATGTACGGCCTGTTCGTCGAGCACTACCAGCAGTACGAAGTGCTCTGGAACGGTAACGGCGGGCGGACGTACTTCTTCCAGAACGAAATGCCCTACGACCCGCCGGACCAGGCGTCCTGGTCCAGCGGCGGCGGCCGGCAGGGCTGGGCGGCGTACAAGGTGGCCGACTCGGTGACCAGCCACGAAGGCTGGGGCCTGGGCAGCTACTGCTTCTTCAACACCAACCCGTCCATCGTGGCCGCTCATTCCTTCGAGGTGCCGAACACCGGCGGGGTCCGGTTGCACAACCTCGTCTCGGTGTCACTCGGCGGCGTCGGCACGATCGCCCACGTCGTCAACGACACGGGTGACGCCGCGAACACCGGGCACCAGGTGAGCCCGCTGGTCTCCTACCCGTAGCACCGCGGCGACGTACGCGTCCGGGCGGACCAGCCAGGCTTCGCCCGGACGCGCACCCAGCGCCCCGCCCACCGGGATCCGCACCGACCGCACGCCGGGCGCCCGCACCCCGGGGGTGGTCAGGACCAGGAACCCCTGCCGGGCCAGGTCGCGCAACCGGCCACCTTCGACGGTCACGTCCGGGAGCAGCACACCCGGTCCCGGCGGCGGCAACGCCCCCCGCGGCGGCCGTCCCGCGAACGGCCGTTGCGGATCGGGCGTGGTCAGGGGCGAATCGGTGTACCAGAACGGTTCGGCCAGCCGGCCCGAGTCGACCTGCGCGCAGGCGTCCGGGTCGTGCTCCGCCCGGGCGAGGACGTCGAGCTGGCGACGGCGCTGCTCCTCGTCCCGGGGCACCAGGAAATCCATCGTGGCGGTGGTGACGGCCGCGTTTTCCACCGCCGCCGCGTGCCGCTCGGCGTGGTAGCTCTCCAGCAGCTCCTCCTCCGCGTCGCCGCGCAGGACGGCGGCCAGTTTCCAGGCCGCGTTCTCGGCGTCGGCCACCCCGGAGTTGAGGCCGCGCGCCCCGAACGGCGCGACGAGGTGCGCGCAGTCCCCGGCCAGCAGCACCCGGCCGACGCGCATCCGGTCGACGAGCCGCGTGTGGAAGCGGTACACCGACCGCCAGGCCACCTCGTACGGCCGGGCGCCGATGATCGCCCGGATCCGCCGGTCGAGCGCCCCTTGCGACTCCTCCGCCGTGAGGTCGTAGTCCTCGGGGACCTGCCAGTCGACGCGGAACCGCGAGCCGGGGCACGGGTGGATCAGCACCTGGCGGCCGGGGTTCCACGGCGGGTCGAACCAGAACCGCCGCTCGGCCGCCCAGCCCGGCAGGTCGGCGCGGATGTCGCAGATCAGGAACAGGTCCCGGAAGGACACGCCGGCCAGGTGCTGGCCGAGAGCCCGGCGCACCGCGTCGCCGTGGGCTCCGGTGCAGGCGATCGCGTAGTCCGCTTCGATCCGGCGCGGGCCGTCCCGCGTCTCGCACCGGATCTCAACGCAGCCCGGCTGGGTCAGGCCGGTGACGCGGTGACCGCGGCGGACGTCGATCAGCGGCTGCCGGGCGATGAGCTCGTCCAGCACCTCCTCGACGCGCGCCTGGGACAGGTTCACGAACGGCGGCAGCGCCGATCCGCCGTCGGGGAGCGTCAGCGAGAACAGTTCGCCGTCGCGGTGGAACGTCCGCGAGGTCGTCCAGGTGAGGCCTTCCTCGGCGAGGCAGCCCGCGCCCAGCGACGCCCAGACGTCCAGGGTGTCGCGCTGGTGGCAGATGGACTTGGACCCGACGGGGTCGCGCACCTCGTGCTCGTCGACGAGCACGACCGGCACGCCCCGGCGCGCGAGCAGCAGCGCGGCCGTCTGGCCGACCGGGCCGCTGCCGAGGACCGCGACCGTCATCCCTGGAGCCGGTCCCAGACTTCGCGGTCGCGTTCGGCCGTCCACACCACCGGCCGCTCGATCCCGGACAGCTCGTCCCACAGGCGCGAGACGTCGAAGGGCAGGCAGTGCTCGAAGATCGGCCAGTGGCCGTACCGGTCGTTCAACGCCGCGTGCGTGCGCTCGAAGGCCTCCTTGAGGGTGCCGCCGGCGTCGCGGACCGCGCCGACCTCGCGCAGCATCGTGGTCAGGAAGTGCCGGGTCTGCGCGATGGCGGCGTCGACCGCTTCGCGGCCGCGGCTGACCCCGCCGCGGCCGCCGATCAGGGTCTCGGCTTCGAAGGCGGCCACCCGGTCCAAAGTGGACGTGGCCCAGTCGCGGTGGAACGCGTCGCCGGTGTACAGCGCGGCTTCGGCTTCGACGAGGTCGCCGGCGTAGAGGATGTGCCGGCGCGGCAGCCAGGCGACGATGTCGCCCTCGGTGTGACCGCGCCCGCAGTACTGCAGCACGAGGTCGCCGCGGTCGCCGCCGAGGTCGATGGTGAGGCGGTCGGAGAAGGTGAGCGTCGGCCAGGTCAGCCCGGGCACCGAGTCGGCGCCCTTCGCCAGCCGCGGCATCCGGCCGAACTCGCTTTCCCAGTCCTCCTTGCCGCGCTCGGCGACCAGGGCGTGGGTGTTCTCGTGCGCGACGATGACTTCGGCGTCGAAGGCGGACGCGCCCAGCACGCGCACGGCGTGGTAGTGGCTCAGCACCAGGTAGCGGACCGGTTTGTCGGTGTGCTCGCGCAGTTTCGCGAGCCACTCCGCGGCCGCGACCGGCGTGGCCAGCGCTTCGAAGCAGACGAGGAAGTCCTCGCCCTCGATGGCGCCGATGTTCGGGTCGCCTTCGGCGGTGAGTGCGTAGACGCCGTCGGCGAGGATTTCGAGGGTCTGCGCTTTCTCCGCCAGGTCGGCCGAAGAGGCGAAGGCTTTCTTCGTCACGGCGAGCGCTCCTTGATCGTCAAAGGATTGACTATCCGGTCAGGCTAGCCCGCCGGACCGCCGCGGGGAACCCCGTTTCCCCTAACCTGGGCCGCATGACGGACCGACCGGCCGACCTCGACTACCTCTCGTTCGTCGACTACGCGATCGGCAAGACGCAGGCCGAGCTGCCCGCGACCGACCCGGTGGCGATGCGCCTCGGCCTGACGCTGCACCGCCTGGCGGGCGCGCTGGTCTACGACTGGGAGTCGACGGTCCACCGCCCCCGCGGCTGGAGCTGGGGTGGTTTCCGGGTGCTGTTCGTGCTGTGGCTGGCGGGGCCGCTGGAGTCCCGCCACGTGGCCCGCCTCGCCGGGATGAGCCGGGCGGCGGTGTCGGCCCTGGTCAAGACCTTGGAGCGGGACGCCCTGGTGACCCGCACCCAGGTGGCCCACGACCGCCGCGCGGTGGAACTCGCCCTGACGGCCGCGGGCCACACGGCGGTGACCGACGCCTACCAGGAGCACAACCAGCGGGAGCAGGCCTGGGTGGCATCGCTGACACCGGAGGAGCGCGCGGCGTTGATCGGGCTGCTGGAGAAGCTGACCACCGGCCCGGCCGCCGCGGCCGCGCAACGCCTCACCTGACCGATCCTCCAGGCGCGCGGGCGGACCCTCGCGGCACGCCAGCCGCGCCTTCCCGGCACGCCAACCGCCCCTTCAGGCGCGCCGACCGGCCCCGCGAAATGCGGGCCAGCCGCGCGGATCAGCTGGCCAGGCCGGGCAGGCTCAGCGTGTGCCCGGTCTGCTCGGCCTTCGCCCGCAGGTACCGTACGTTGCTCTCGGTCGCGAACACGCCCGTCGGCACCCGGTCGCGCACCGCGATGCCGGCCGCGCTCAGCTGGGCGGCCTTGTCCGGGTTGTTCGACAGCAGGTCGATCCGGCTGACGCCGAGCGCGCCGAGCATCTGCGCCGCCACCGTGTAGTCGCGGGCGTCTTCGGGCAGGCCGAGCGCGGCGTTCGCGGCGTAGGTGTCGAGGCCGCCGTCCTGCAGGGCGTACGCGTCGAGCTTGTTGTACAGCCCGATCCCCCGGCCCTCCTGCCGCAGGTACAGCAGGTACCCGCCGGTCTCGGCGATCCGCGCGACCGCTTCGGCCAGCTGCGGCCCGCAGTCGCAGCGCGCCGACCCGAAGACGTCGCCGGTCAGGCACTCCGAGTGCGGCCGCACCAGCGGTACCTCGCCGGGCGCGCCCAGGACGAACGCCAGGTGCTCGGCGCCGTCGGCCAGGCCGCGGAACGTCACGGCTTCGGCGTCGACCGCGACACCGCCGTCGAGCCGCAGCGGGATCCGCACCCGCGTCCGCACCCCGGCCGTCATGTCCTCGCCCCTGGTGTCACCCACAAGATCGACCCTACACGAGGTTCAAATTCGAACATCCACGTCGTTCCACCAGGGAAACCACTGGCGGCCGGTCGTATCCTCGGCGCATGATCCCCGCCGCCACCGCCGCCTCGTTCCTGCTGGTCGTCGTGCTCGGGGCGATGTCGCCCGGGCCGGACTTCGTCGTCGTGACGCGGTCGGCGCTCACCGGCGGGCGGCGGGCCGGGATCGCCGCCGGGACCGGGATCGCGCTCGGGGTCTTCGCCTGGGTGGTCGCGATCGCCCTGGGGGTCGCCGCCATGCTCACCGCTTCGGCCGTCGCGTTCACCGTCGTCAAGCTCGCCGGCGCGGCCTACCTCGTCGTGCTCGGGGTCAAGGCGTGGCTGGCCGTGCGCCGCGGCGAGTACCGGGATCTCGCCGAGACCACCGGGGCCCGGCAGCTCAAGGCCGGCGCCGCCTTCCGCCAGGGCCTGGTGACGAACCTGCTCAACCCCAAGGTCGCCGTCTACTTCCTGGCCCTGCTCCCCCAGTTCCTGCCCGCCGACGGCTCCACCCTGCAGACCCTCGAACTGGCCGCGATCGCCACCGCCGGCACGGTGCTGTGGTTCGTCACCCTCGCCGTCGTGGTCGGGGCGCTGAAGCGGTTCTTCAGCGCCGGCCGCGTCCGCCGCAGCCTCGACGCCGTCCTGGGCACCGTGCTCGTCGCCCTCGGGCTGAAGGTCGCCGCCGAGACGGCGTGAGCCCGCCGACGGGCTCACGCCGCCGCGCTCAGCCGAGCTTCTCGGACGCCAGCCGCGTGCCCTCGACCCGGGCCGCGATCTTCGCGAACGCGATGTCGCGCGAGGTCGACGTGTCGTCGGCGAACGGCGAGAACCCGCAGTCGTCGCAGGTGCCGAGCCGGTCGGCCGGCAGGTACTTGGCCGCGGTGAGCACCCGGTCGCGGACCTCCTCCGCCGTCTCCACGCGCGGGTCGATCGGGTCGGTGACGCCGACGAAGACCCGCTGGTCGGCCTGGACGTGGTCGGCGATCACCCGCAGCGCGCGCTCCGGGTCGGCTTCGCTGGCCAGCTGCACGAAGAAGCGGCCGGCCTTGAGGTCGAACAACGCCGGCAGCAGGCCCGCGTAGTCGACGTCGAGGCTGTGCACGGAGTCCTGGTCGCCGCCCGGGCAGGTGTGGACGCCGATCTTCGCGCGCTCCTCGGCGGTGAACCGGTCGAGGACGGCGTTGTTGAGCTCGACGAACTGCCGCAGCAGCCCGCCGGACGGGTCGAGCTTCAGCGACAGCCGTCCCTCGGTGAAGTCGATCTGCACGCTGTCCGCGCCGGCTTCGAAGCTGCCGCGGATGTCCGCCTCGGCCTCGTTCACCAGGTCGGCGACGAACTGCTCCTGCGAGTACCCCTCGATGCCGTCGGCCGGGTAGATCAGCGAGAGCGCGGACGCGGCGATCACCGCCTGCTTGACGGGCCGGTCGGTAAGCGTTTTCGCGCGCGTGAGGTACGCATCCGCGTGGGTCGCGTAGCGGAAGGGGCCCGCGGTCAGCCGCGGCAGCTGCCGGGTGTGCCCGTCGGCGAAGGGGATGACGACCCCGTCCGGCGCCAGGGCTTCGAGGCCGGCCAGCGGGTAGGTCGCGAAGCTCGGCTTGCCCTGTTCGCCGTCGCTCAGCACCGGCGAGCCGGTCTCCTCGAACCGGCGGATCGTGTCCGCCAGCGCGCGGCTCTCCAGCTCGGCGAGCGCGGCCGCGTCGATCTCGCCGGCCGCGAACGCGCCGAGGCCTTCGACGAGGTAGGCGGGACGCGGGATGCTGCCGATCGGTTCGGTGGGCAGGGTCATGGAATCCTCCGCTTGCTTGAAGGTCCGGACCGGGCACGGGCACGACAGCAGGACGTGGCCGCCCCCAGCCGCCGGGCCGTGACCGGCCACGTTCATGCGGCAACTTAACGTGGCAGCCGCCGGTCACGGAGCGCGGATCACCCGGTCGGACCAGAGAAAAGCACGAAATCAGAAGGCGTTCGGCGGTTCGCGAGGAGGACGATTGGGTATTCGCTACGGCGATACGGCGGGTTCGGCGCCGAAGGAGTACCCCGATGCTCAGTCACCACGATCGCACCGAGCTCGAGAAGATCGAGCGCAGCCTCGAGCTCAGCGACCCCGACCTGGCCGCCGCGCTGCGCGACGGCCGGCGGCCGAAGTCGCGCGCGCTCCGCAGCGCCCTCCTGATCGCCTTCGACCTCACCGCCGTGACCCTGCTGGTCCTGGGCCTGGTGCTGCCCGACCCGGGCGTGACGCTGTGCGGGATCCTCGCCCTCACCGCCACCGTCTGGACCCACGTGGCGAGGCACCGCCTCTGACGATCTGAGGCAGACTGAGCGACGTGAAGTGGGTCCTGCACGTCGACCTCGACCAGTTCATCGCCGCGGTCGAGATCGCCCGCCACCCGGAGCTGCGCGGGAAGCCCGTCGTGGTCGGCGGCAACGGCGACCCCACCGAACGCGCGGTCGTCGCGACGGCGTCGTACGAGGCCCGCGAGTTCGGCGTCCAGTCCGGCATGCCGCTGCGGATCGCGGCCCGGCGCTGCCCGGACGCGGTCTTCCTGCCCAGTGATCCCGACGCCTACCTCGAGGTGTCGGCCCGCGTGATGGCCGCCGTGCGGAAGCTGCCGGTGGTGGTCGAGGTGCTCGGCTGGGACGAGGCGTTCGTCGGGGCGGAAACGGCCGACCCCGAGGCGCTGGCCGTCGCGATCAAGGAAGCGGTGGCGCGTGAGACGGGCCTGTCGTGCGCGGTCGGGATCGGCGACAACAAGCTGCGGGCCAAGCTCGCCACCGGGTTCGGCAAGCCGGGCGGGATCTACCGGCTGACGCAGGAGAACTGGTGGGACGTGATGGCGGCCCGCCCGACCGACGCGCTGTGGGGCATCGGCGGCAAGACGGCGAAGAAGCTCGCTTCGCTGGGCATCGGCACCGTGCTGGACCTGGCCGGCGCCGACCCGGCCGAGCTGGCGGCGCGGTTCGGCCCGAAGACCGGCCCGTGGCTGCGGCTGCTC
Source organism: Amycolatopsis sp. NPDC004772 (assembly GCF_053601215.1). Taxonomy (NCBI): domain Bacteria; kingdom Bacillati; phylum Actinomycetota; class Actinomycetes; order Pseudonocardiales; family Pseudonocardiaceae; genus Amycolatopsis; species Amycolatopsis sp. NPDC004772. The sequence continues at coordinate 205,839 of NZ_JBSGBK010000001.1, read as the reverse complement.
GGCGGCGGCATCAGCGACGCCGAGGTGAGCGCCACCCCGTGGGTGGCCCGCTCCCGCAGCCGCGAGACGACGTTCCAGCACGACCTGACGGACCCGGCGCAGATGGCGGCCGAGGTCTCGGCGCTGGCGAAGCGCGTCGCCCAGGACGTCCTCGACGAAGGCCGCCCGGCGGCGCGGGTGGCGGTCAAGGTGCGGTTCGTGCCGTTCCTGACCCACACGCACAGCATCACGCTCGCGGAACCGACCTCGGACGCGGCCGAGCTGGACCGGGCGGCGCAGGAGGTGCTCGGGATGTTCGAGCTGACCCGCGCGGTGCGGCTGCTGGGCGTGCGCGCCGAGTTCCCGCGCGGAGACTAGAGCCCCTCCGGCAGCGGCAACGGCCGGTCCGGGTCGAGCTGTACCCCGCCCGCCCGCAGCGTGTGGTCGAGCATTGCCCAGATCGTGCCCGTGAGCTGGGTTGTCAGCTGGGGCCGGGTGAGCGTGCCCGGGTGGTCCAGCCAGCGGGTCGTCGCCGATTCGACGTAGCCGACCAGGCCGAAGGCGATCGTGTCGCCTGGGGCCGGGTCCAGGCCGAACGCCGTCAGGTAGCCCGTGAACAGCCCGCTGAGGTGGCGGGCGATGGCGCCGCGGACGTCGGGGCCGTCCGGCACCCCGCGGGCGAGGTAGCGGTGCAGGTGGGCGTGCTCGGTCAGCCAGCGCAGGTGCGTCGAGATCACCGTGGAGATCATCTCGTTCGGCGACCCCTCGGGGTGCCAGAGCGGCGCCAGGTCAGCCGTCACCAGCTCGGCCGCGCGCTGAGCGATCGCCCGCCGGAGGTCGGCCGCGTCGGAGAAGTGCCGGTACAGGCGGGTGCGGGCGACGCCGGCGCGTTCGGCGATCTGCTCGGTCGAGACGTCCGGGCCGTGCTCGGCGATGGCGGCCAGCGCGGCGTCGACGAACTCCGCGCGCCGGCGTTCCTGCTGGCCCGCCCAGCGCGTCGCCCGTCCGTCGACCTTGGTCACGGCGAAAGCCTACTCAGGACGCGCCGGGCGGTGTACGCTCGCCGAAGTAACTAGTACATCGCGTACCCCCTACTTTCCGGAGGCCGCCATGGGCGTCGAGGCCCAGGACCGGGACGTCACCGCGGCTCGCCTGCTCAAGAGCTCCGCGAAGAACTCCTACGACCCGTACGTGGACGTCGACTGGGCGGCACCGCTCGCCGAGGGCAAGGCCTACATGCCGCTCGAGCGCGTCTCCCTCTACGGCACGGACCTGTGGGCGAAACTGACGCCGGAGCAGCGGATCGAGCTGTCCAAGCACGAGATCGCCAGCATCATGAGCGTCGGCCTGTGGTTCGAGATCGTCCTGATGCAGCTGCTCGCCCGGTACGTCTTCGACCTCGACGCCCGCACCGAGCACGCGCAGTACGCGATGACCGAGATCGGCGACGAGACGAGGCACTCGGTGATGTTCGCCCGCACCGCCGAGCGGCTCGGCGTCCCGCGCTACGGCGTCCCGAAGGTCATCCACCGCGCCGCGAAGGTGTTCGGCGCGACCGCCGCCGGGCCGTCGATGTTCGCCAGCGTGCTGGTCGCCGAGGAGACCACCGACCGGCTCCAGCGGTCGATGATGGACGATGACGGCATCCAGCCGCTGATCCGCTCGGTCAACCGCATCCACGTGGTCGAGGAGGCCCGGCACGTCCGGTTCGCCAAGGAGGAGGTGCTGCGCGAGACGCCGAAGCTGTCGAAGGCGGCGCTGCGGCGGCACCGGCTGCGGACCGCGCTGGTCGCGTTCGGCGTGATCGACAGCATGGTCGACGCGCGGATCTACCGCAGCGTCGGGATCGACCCGCGCGAAGGCCGCGCCGCGGCGCTGGCGAACCCGCACTTCCACGAGACGCGCCGCTGGATGGCCGAGAAGATCGTGCCGTTCCTGCGCGACGCGGGCCTGATCGGCGGCCGCTCGGAAGGCCTCTGGCGGCGCGCGCACCTGCTCTGAAAAACCCTTTCGCGCACGCCGTCCGGTTCGGCCAGGATGTCCCGGTGATCACGATCCGGGCCGCCCGCGCCGAGGACGACTCCGCGCTCGCGAAGATCGACGAACGCACCTGGACCCCGGCCGTCTCCCCCGCCCCGGCACCGCCGCCGGGCACGCCGTTCTTCGACGACGGCACGCGGCCCGAGGACGTACTCGTCGCCGAGCACGACGGCGTCGTCGCCGGGTACGTGCGGCTCGGCGAGGGGTTCGGCATCCCCGCCCACCGGCACGTGGTGGTGCTCGACGGCCTCGCCGTCGATCCGGACCGGCAGCGGCTCGGCATCGCCGGGCAGCTCGTCGAGGCCGCCGTGGCCGAAGCCCGCCGGCGGGGCGCCCGCAAGGTGACGCTGCGGGTCCTCGGGCCGAACACCGGCGCGCGGCGGGTCTACGAGCGCTGCGGGTTCGTCGTGGAAGGCGTGCTGCGGGGCGAATTCCACCTCGACGGCACCGATGTCGACGACGTTCTCCTGGCCCGCTCGCTCGCTTGACAGCCTCGCGGCGGCTTTGCCATCCTGGATCCGGGCCGAGAGGCGCTGCGACGGAAGCCCCTTCCGCCACGCTCGGCCCGACACACGACTCCAAGGGCGCCTCCCGCGAGGGAGGTGCCTTCTTCTTTGTCTCCGCACGCACTTCCGTGCCGCCTCCCGAGCGCATCCCGACGAACTCCGGAGTGCACCGAAGCATGAGTGACAAACTGCAGACCCGAAACGGCCTCGACTTCGCCGTGGCCGACCTGTCCCTGGCCGACGCCGGCCGCACCCAGCTGCGGCTGGCCGAGCACGAGATGCCCGGCCTGATGGCGATCCGCCGCGAATACGCCGCCGCCCAGCCGCTGAAGGGTGCCCGGATCGCCGGGTCGCTGCACATGACCGTGCAGACCGCCGTGCTCATCGAGACCCTGGTCGCCCTCGGCGCGCAGGTGCGCTGGGTGTCCTGCAACATCTTCTCCACCCAGGACGAGGCCGCCGCCGCGGTCGTCGTCGGCCCGGAGGGCACGGTGGACGCCCCCACCGGCACGCCGGTGTTCGCGTGGAAGGGCGAGACGCTCGAAGAGTACTGGTGGTGCACCGACCAGCTCTTCGCCTTCCCCGGCGGGCAGGCCCCGAACATGATCCTCGACGACGGCGGCGACGCCACCCTGCTCGTCCACAAGGGGGTGGAGTTCGAGGCGGCCGGCGCGGTGCCGCAACCGTCCGAAGAGGACCCGGAGGAGTACCGGATCATCCTCGACACCCTCCGCGCGAGCCTCGCCGCCGACGGCGACCGGTTCACCCGGATGGCCAAGGAGATCCGCGGGGTCACCGAGGAGACGACCAACGGCGTCAAGCGGCTCTACAAGCTGGCCAAGGACGGCGAGCTGCTCTTCCCGGCGATGAACGTCAACGACTCGGTGACGAAGTCCAAGTTCGACAACAAGTACGGCATCCGGCACTCCCTTGTGGACGGCCTGAACCGGGCCACCGACGTGATGATCGGCGGCAAGCGCGTGGTCGTCTGCGGCTACGGCGACGTCGGCAAGGGCGCGGTCGAGGCGCTGCGCGGCCAGGGCGCCCGGGTCGCGGTCACCGAGATCGACCCGATCTGCGCGCTGCAGGCGGCGATGGACGGCCTGGACGTGGTCGAGCTCGACGACGTGGTGGGCACCGGCGACATCTTCATCACCACCACCGGCAACTTCGGCATCATCTCGGCCGACCAGATGAGCCGCATGAAGCACAACGCCATCGTCGCCAACGTCGGGCACTTCGACAACGAGATCGACATGGCCGGGCTGGCGAAGCTGCGGGGCATCGTGAAGAAGGAGATCAAGCCGCAGGTGCACGAGTGGACGTTCCCGGACGGCCACGCGATCATCGTGCTGTCCGAGGGCCGCCTGATGAACCTCGGCAACGCGACCGGTCACCCGTCGTTCGTGATGTCGAACTCGTTCACCAACCAGGCGATCGCGCAGATCGAGCTGTTCACCAAGCCCGGCGAGTACGCCACCGACGTCCACCGGCTGCCGAAGCACCTCGACGAGAAGGTGGCCCGCCTGCACCTGGACGCGCTCGGGGTGAAGCTCACCAAGCTCACGAAGGCGCAGGCCGAGTACATCGGCGTCGACGTCGAAGGTCCGTACAAGCTCGATCACTATCGGTACTGATCCCAGATTGCTCCATTCGCCGTAGTTTGGTTTATCGGGAAACTGGCCATCCTCCCGTCGAGAGAAGCGCATCCGCCCGGACGGCACGGAGCCGGGCCGGGTCTCGTGCGAAGGAGTGTGTCAAGTGATCGTTCTCGGTGTAATTCTCCTGATCATCGGGTTCATCGTCGGTATCCCGGTGCTGTACACCATCGGCATCATTCTCGCGGTGGCCGGTGTGGCACTGGCCATCCTGGGCGGCACCGGCCGCCGGATCGGCGGGCGGGCGCACTGGTACTGATCTCGAGACTCCGCCACGGCCTGGCGCGTCAGCAGCAATGCTGGCCGCGCCAGGCCGTTCGGCCTTCTTTCACCGCCACCCCGGCGATCGCCAGCGCGACCACCGGATCGGCCCACCACCAGCCGAACAGGGCGTTGAGCAGCAACCCCGCCAGCAGCACCGCGGAAAGGTAAGTGCAGAGCAAAGTCTGCCGCGAATCCGCCACCGCGCTGGCGGAACCCAGCTCCCGCCCGGCCCGGCGCTGCGCCGCGGAGAGGGCCGGCATCACGGCCAGGGAAATGGCGGCGAGCACGATTCCGGTCCGGGAAGTTTCCGGCGCCGCGCCGGTGAAAAACGAACCGACGGCTTCCCCGGTCACGTAAATCGCGAGCGCGAAGAAGGAAATGGCGATCACCTTCAGCGCACGCCGTTCCCGCGCTTCCGGAGCACGGCCGGAGAACTGCCACGCGACCGCGACGGCGGACGCCACCTCGATCACCGAATCCAGCCCGAAGCCGATCAGCGCCCCGGACGACGCGGCGGCACCGGCGGTCAGGGCGACCGCGGCCTCGACGACGTTGTAGGTGATGGTCGCGGCCACCAGCAGCCGGACGCGGCGCACCAGGACCGCCCGGCGAGCCGGCTCTCCCACCGGCGGCGGCGCACAACAGCCGTCGGCGCAGGTTCCGACCGCCGGTTCCGGCTTCATCGCGCCGCCACCTCGTCCTCGCAGGCGTCCCGCGGTTCGACCGCCAGAACGACCTGGACGAGTTCCCGCAGCGCGCGGGCGAGGTGTTCGTCGGCGATCTCGTACCGCACCTGACGACCCTCGTAGCCGGCCACGACGAGCCCGCACCCGCGCAGGCACGACAGGTGGTTGGACACATTGGACCGACTCAGCTCCAGCTCCGCGGCCAGCCGTCCCGGGTAGGCCGGGCCATCGAGCAGCGCGGTCAGGATCCGGCACCGGGTGGGGTCGGACAGCGCGCGCCCGATCCGGGCCAGCGCCGACTCCCGCGTCTCACAGGTCACCATGCAGTGAACTGTACAGCCGACGCTGACCTATCCACAACGGACACACCCGGAAACGAAAAGGGTCCTCCGGCTCCGAGGGGGAGGGAGAGCCGAAGGACCCCGTTAGTGTTAGCACATCGCCAAGCCGCTGTACACAGCTGCATACACGATCGTGTGACCACCTTGACGGATTCCGAACGCCGCGAAGGCCTCCCCCGGCCGGCTCACCGCCGACGGGGAAGGCCTTCGCGGTTCCTGGCGGGAGGCTCAGGAAGCTCGGCGCAGCAACGACTTCCGCGGCGCGGTGGCGCAGCCGCAGCCGCCGCCGACGCCCTGGCAGTCGACGATCAGGGCGTGGCGCACGCGGTCACCGTCCGCACAGGCCGGTTCGGTGCACTCGGCGAATCCGCCTTCCGGGTGGACGACCAGCGTGCCGTGGCAGTGGTCGATCCCGGCGTCACAGGAAGCACACTCCATGTCCGCACCGCCTTTCCGCGCTCGTGCACCCAAGGTAGGACCGGGGAGCGCGAGGGCGCGGGAGCCGGGCGGCGTGTCGGCTCAACCACCCGTCCGAGCGCACTCAGGCGGACTTGGGCGCCCGCTTCCGGGTGGCCGGCTTCTTCTTCGCCGGCTTCTCGTCCTCATCGGACGCTGCGGGCGCTTCGGGCACTTCGGACGCCGCAGCGGCCTCCGAAGAGGACTGCCGGGACTTCTTCGCGGCGTCCACACTGGCCTGCAGCGCCGCCATCAGGTCGACGACCTCGGCCTTGGCGGTGACGGCGGCCGGCTTGGTCGTCTCGTCCCCCGCGACCTTGGCCTCGATCATCTCCTCGAGAGCCTCGCGGTAGTGGTCGTGGTACTTCTCCGGCTCGAACACCGGCTCGGCCAGCGAATCGATCAGCGACCCGGCCATGGTGACCTCCTGCGGCCGGATCTGCGGCGGGTCGTCGCGCAGGAACGGGAAGTCGGGCTCGCGGACCTCGTCCGGCCACAGCATCGTGGTCATCACCAGCACGTCGGCGTGCACGCGCAGCACCGCCATGCTCTCCCGCTGCCGGACCGCGACCTTCGCGATGGCCACCTGGCTCGACTTGTGCAGCGCGTCCCGCAGCACGACGTACGGCTTCACCGCGTTCTTCTGCGGCTCCAGGTAGTAGGTCCGGTCGTACTGGATCGGGTCGATCGACTCCAGCGGCACGAACTCCAGCACGTCGATCGTGCGCTGGGTGGCCAGCGGCAGCTCGGCCATCTCGGCGTCGGTGATCACCACCATCTCGCCGTCGGGCAGCTCGTAGCCCTTGGCGATCTCGGCGTACGGCACCTCCTGGCCGTCGATCGTGCAGAACCGCTTGTACTGGATGCGGCCGCCGTCGGCTTCGTGCACCTGGCGCAGGGAGACGTTCTTGTTCTCGGTGGCCGCGTACATCTGGATCGGGATGCTGACCAGCCCGAACGACACCGAGCCCTTCCACATCGCCCGCATGCCACGCACCTCCGCTGAACCACGCTGTCGTCTTCACGCAACGTGACCACGGTAGCCGGAATCGACCCGGGGCGACAGTCTGATCTAGACCTCTGCCAGGTACTTCTCCCAGAGCGCCGGGTCCATGAACCAGTGCTGGAAGTCCGCCGGGTCGGTGAATCCGTTGGCGAACCGCCGCGCGACCGCGGGGTTCTGGCCCGCGACCCCGAGGATCTGGAGCACGTGCGGGGGCGGCGGCAGGAGGAGCGCGTTGGTCCATTCGGTCACGTGCCGGGCGTACTCCCAGTAGCGCTCGAACGTCGCTTCCATCCAGGCCGCGTCGAACGGCCGGTCGCCGTGGGAGACGATCGCGTCGAGGTAGGTCGCCGCGCAGTGGCTCGCGTTGTTCGAGCCCTGCCCGGTGATCGGGTCGTTCGCCACGACGACGTCGGCCATGCCCAGCACGATCGCCCCGCCGGGCAAGGTGCCGACCGGGTGCCGGACCACCGGCGGGTAGCCGCCCGCGAGCGTCGCCTTCGAGTCGGTCAGCTCGGCGTCGCGGCAGCGCTCGTACTCCCACGGCACGAACTGCCGCATCAGGTCGAGCACGCGCCGGAAGTGCTCGTCCGGGCCCGGGTGGTCGTCGAAGCAGTCCAGCGGCCCGCCGGGCACGCCCTCGAAGAAGAGGATGTCGCAGTTCCCGCTCAGCGTGTACGCCGGGATCATGAACAGCTCCCCGACGCCGGGGACGATGTTGAACCGGACGCCCATCTTGTCCGGGTGCTCCGGCCGCCGGCCCACGCCGTGGGCGTAGACCAGCGACAGCGCGCGCATCGGCCGCGTGTACGGCGAGCGCTCGGGCACCCGGTCGAACAGCTGGACCAGCTCGCCCTTGCCGGCCGAGATGACCACCAGGTCGTAGAGCCGGGCCAGCGCGTCCAGCTCGGACGTCATCACGCCGTGGATGACGAGCTTGCCGCCGCGGTCCTCGAACAGCTCGAGCCAGCCGGCCATCTTGACCCGCTGGTCCACCGACTGCGCGGGGTGGTCGAGCTCGGCGAACCAGTCGAGCGCGCGGCCGCCGTCGGGCGCGGCCACCGAGACGCCGAGGCCTTCGACGTTGACCGTCTCGGCCTCCCACAGGTTGATCCCGAGGTCGCGTTCGTGCTGCAGGGCGTCGTGGAACATGCACTGCGTCGACATCACCCGCCCGTTCCGGATCTCCTCCGGCGTCCGCGCGGACATCACGGTGACGTCGTAGTCCTTCGCCTGCAACCCGAGGGCCAGCTGCAGGCCGGACTGCCCGGCGCCCACGACCAGGACCTTGCGCATGGAGCTCGTTCTCCTTCTCAGGCGTGCGGCGCGGCGCTGCCGGCGAGCTCGCGGCCCGCCGGGCCGGAGAGCACCGCCAGCGACAGCGTGTGGCCGACCAGTTCGGTCAGGGTGGCGATGGTGGACGCGCGGTCGCGGGCGTCGCAGGTGACCAGCGGGACGGCCGGGTCGAGCGCGAGGGCGTCGCGCACCTCGTCGAGGTCGTGCACCGGCTTGCCCTCGAACTGGTTGACCGCCACCACGAACGGCAGCTCCGAGTCGTTCTCGAAGTAGTTGATCGCCGCGAACGACTCGTCGATCCGGCTGGTGTCGACCAGCACGACCGCGCCCAGCGCGCCGCGGCTCAGGTCGTCCCAGAGGAACCAGAACCGCGCCTGCCCCGGCGTGCCGAACAGGTAGAGCAGCAGGTCCGGGCGCAGCGTGATGCGGCCGAAGTCCATCGCCACCGTGGTGGTCGACTTGTTGCCCGGCGGCAGGTCGTCGACGCCTTCCCCGGCCTCGGTCATCCACGCTTCGTTGCTCATCGGCGGCACTTCCGACACCGCACCGACGAAGGTGGTCTTGCCGACACCGAAGCCCCCGGCGACGACGATCTTCGCGGAGATCGTCAGCAGATCGCCCTCAGGCGGGGAGCCGCTTGAGCCCATCAAGGATCCTCTCGAGCACGTTGGTGTCGTGGTGGTAGGCGTGCGCGGTGGGGTGGACGAACACCGCACCCTGGGAGGCGAGGTCGCCGAGCAGCACCCGCACCACACCCAGCGGCAGGTCCAGCCCGACCGACAGCTCGGCGACCGAGCAGCGCACCCGGGCGCGTTCGTAGAGCGAACGCGACTCGGGCATCAGCGTGTCGCTCAGCGCCGGGTCGTACCGCGGCACCGAGATCAGCGTCTCCACCAGCAGCTGGTGGCGCGTGCCGGTGCGGCCGCCGGTGAGCGCGTACGCGCGGATCCGGCGGTGCCGGCGGGGCAGTGTGGTGTCCTTTTCGGACACGGGCATCACATCCTCGGGCACGGGCGTCACATCCGGGGCCGGCGCGCGGTCAGCACCTGCCGCAGCTCCGCGCGCACCTCGGGGGTGAGCGCGTGGCCGGCGTTGGTGATGAACTGGGTCATCTCGTAGGCGACCACCTTCATGTCCGCCTCGCCCGAGGTCAGCACCGCGAGCCCGGCACCGGATCCGATGCCCATGAACAGGAAGTAGCCGTGGGTGAGCCGGATGATGATCTGCTCGCAGGCGCCCTTCCCGAACAGCGCGGCGCTGTTGCCCGCCAGGGAGAGCAGGCCGCTGGCGATCGCCGCGAGCTGTTCGGCTTCGGCCTCGCCGACCGAGTCCGACGCGGTGAGCGGGAAGCCGTCCACGCTCATGATCAGCGCGTGGCTGACGCCGTGCACCTTGCGCACGAAGTCGTCGAGCAGCCAGGCGAAGTTCGCCGTGGCCGAGTGGGGCGCGCTCACCGGGCGGTTCCTCCGGGCGTCTCGTCGTGCCGGGTGCGGTTCTCCGCCAACGCGGCCTGCTCGCCGTCGGCGAACGCGCCGAGGTCGGCGAGCAGCCGCTCGTGCCCGGCCGCGTCCTCGGCGGGCGCTGGTGGGGGTGGCGGTGGTTCCGGCGCGGCCCCGCGGATGCTGCCGGGCACCCGGCGCGGCAGGCCGTTCGCCGTGATCCCGCCGACCGTGCCCTCGACCGGGCGGGGCCGCGGGCTGGGCTTGCGGGCCGTGAGCGGCTCCGGCGACTCGCGGGGAAAGGTCCCGGCGCGGCGGCGCGGCAACCCGCCGACGGTGGCCGGCTCGGGCCCGGCGCCGGTCTTGACCGGCTCGACCGTGACGGTGCGCGTCCCCGACCACGCGTGCTCGGCGAGCTCGGTGACGACGCCGGTGGGCAGCAGCACGGTGGCGACCGTGCCGTGCGGGCTGCGGCGGTCGAGCCGCACGGTGACGCCGTGGCGGGCGGCCAGGCGGGCGACCACGGCCAGGCCCATGTGCCGCGCCGAGGCGTCGTCGAGGTCGCCGCCCGCGGCCAGCCGCGCGTTGAGGTCGCCGATCCGGTCGGCGGGGATGCCGATGCCCTCGTCCTCGATCCGGACGAGCACGCTGCCCTGCTCGGTCAGGTGCGCGCTCACGTGCACCGGCGAGCTCGGCGAGGACTGGTTGGCGGCGTTGTCGAACAGCTCCGCCAGCACCCGGCCCAGGTCTTCGGCGGCGAAGCCGACGACGCCGAGGTTGACCACGCGGCCGATGGTGATCCGGGCGTAGTGGTTGATCGACGACATCGCCTCGCGCATCAGGTCGAGCACCGAGGTCGCGCGGGCGGCGTCGCCGGCGGTGTCCTGCCCGGCGAGCACGCGCAGGTTCTCGGCGTTGCGCCGCAGCCGCGTGGCGAGGTGGTCGAGCTGGTAGAGCTCGGCGAGGCGGTGGTGGTCCTCCTCCCCCGCTTCCAGCTCCTCCAGCCGCGCGAGGAGCTGGTCGAGGAGGTTGAGGTCACGCAGGGCGACGCTGGCGCAGATCTCGGCCAGCACGCCTTCGCCGGACGGCGCATCTTCGCCGGACGGCGCGGCCACCGGCTCCGGCCGGGTCAGCTCCACGAACGCCGGGCCGGCCGGCGGCGCGTACCCGGGGTGCTTCGGGGGCGCGGTGAGGAACTGCGCGGCGGCGACCCGCGAGCGGTCCAGCAGGACGCGTGATCGATCCAGGAGTTCCCGGGCCCGGCTCGCCATGTGGTCCCACTTCTTCCTTGAACGTGTGTGTTTTCTGGGAAATGCGTGTGCTGCGCCGACCCCCGGGCGGCGATGCGGGACATGCAAGCAGAAAGGTTCGTGGGATGTCCACAGCCGGTCCCCGCGCGATCGCCGTGCGTGATCGTGATTTCGGAGCGTCGCCGCTGGTGAGCGCAGTGGATTAGGCCATTCGGTTCAATTTTGCAAATTGCGGGTCGCAACGGAGCGCGCACGGCCGCCGAACCCGCAGTCCAGGCAGGCCCTGACCCCGAAACCGCAGGTCGTGCCCGATTCGTCCCAAACTTGCGTGCCACGCAAAAATTTGCGGGGCACGCAAGTTTTTCGCTACACTCTGCACATGCCGCCGGAAGAACCACCGAAGCTGACCCTGCGCGAGCGGAAGAAGCGCGAAGCCCGCCGGGCGCTCGCGCAGGCCGCCCTGCGGCTGACGCTCGAGCGGGGGCTGGAGAACGTCCGGGTGGAGGACATCGCCACCGAGGTGGGTGTCTCGCCCCGCACATTCAACAACTACTTCTCCAGCAAGGAGCAGGCGGTCTGCTCGGTCGTCGTCGACCGGCACGAGGGGATGCGCGAAGCCCTGCTCGCCCGGCCCGAGGGCGAGCCGCTCTGGACGTCCGTCAAGCAGGCGGTGCTGGAGCAATATTCGCGTGATGGCGAGCCCGATCGCGCGTATGTTGCGCGTATCCGGGAGCTGATGGGCCGGCTCATGCTGCGGGGCGAGTTCCTGAACGCCCACGCGGCGGTCGAGCGGGTCCTCGCCGAAACGATCGCGAAACGGGTGGGCGGTGTGGACCACCTGCTGTGCCGGCTGATGGCGTCCTCGGTGGAAAGTGCCGTCCGCGTCGCCTTCGTGAACTGGTTCACCGAAGGCGAACCGCTCCTGCCGACGCTGGAGCGGCTGCTGGACGAGCTCGCCGCCGGGATGCCGACCCTGACCGGCGGCACCGAACGGAAACCCGAACCGACCACCACCACTCCACTGGGGGAATCGTTGTGCTAGTCAAGCTCCTCCGCAGCCACCTGCGCCCGTACCGGGGCACGCTGTGGGTGATCGTCGCACTGCAGCTGGTGCAGACGATCGCCATGCTCTACCTGCCGACGCTGAACGCCGACATCGTCGACAACGGCCTGATCAAGGGCGACATGGGCTACATCCTGCGGGTCGGCGCCATGATGCTCGCCGTCACGCTGGCCCAGATCGTCGGCTCGATCGGTGCGGTCTACTTCGGCGCCCGCACAGCGATGGCGATCGGCCGGGACATCCGCGCCGGGGTCTTCCACCGGGTGCAGGACTTCTCGGCCCGCGAGGTCGGCCAGTTCGGCACGCCGTCGCTGATCACCCGCACCACCAACGACGTCCAGCAGGTCCAGATGCTGGTGCTGATGACGCTGACGCTGATGGTGTCCGCGCCGATCATGTGCGTCGGCGGCATCATCCTGGCGCTGAACCTCGACGTGCCGCTCTCGTCGCTGCTGCTGGTCATCGTGCCGGTGCTCGCGGTCTCGGTCGGGCTCATCATCGCGAAGATGCGGCCCGCGTTCCGGCTGATGCAGGTGCGCATCGACCGGATCAACCAGATCCTGCGCGAGCAGATCATGGGCATCCGGGTGATCCGGGCGTTCGTGCGCGACAAGCATGAACGGCAGCGCTTCGACGTCGCCAACGACGAGCTGCTCACCGTGTCGCTGCGGGTCGGGCGGCTGATGGCGCTGATGTTCCCGATCGTGATGCTGGTGATGAACGTGTCCAGCGTCGCGGTGCTGTGGTTCGGCGGCCAGCGGATCGACTCCGGCAGCATGCAGATCGGCGCCATGACGGCGTTCCTGTCCTACCTGCTGCAGATCCTGATGGCCGTCATGATGGCCACGTTCATGTTCATGATGGTGCCGCGCGCGGAGGTCAGCGCCGAGCGGATCAGCGAGGTGCTCGGCACCGAGTCGAGCGTCCGGCCGCCGGTGTCGCCGATCCGCCCGGGCGCGGTGCACGGTCACCTGGAGCTGTCCGGGGTCGAATTCCGCTACCCCGGCGCGGAAAAGCCGGTGCTGTGCGACATTTCGCTGATCGGGCGGCCGGGTGAGACCACCGCCGTGATCGGCTCGACCGGCACCGGCAAGACGACGCTGCTCAACCTGATCCCCCGGCTGATGGACGCCACCGCCGGCACGGTGAAGGTCGACGGCGTCGACGTGCGCGACCTCGACCCGGCGGTGCTCGCCCGCGCGGTCGGGCTGGTGCCGCAGAAGCCGTACCTGTTCGCCGGCACGGTGGCGAGCAACCTGCGCTACGGCAACCCGGACGCGACCGACGAAGAGCTGTGGCACGCGCTGGAAGTGGCCCAGGGCAAGGAGTTCGTCGAAGCGATGACCGAAGGTCTCGACGCGCCGATCGCCCAGGGCGGCACGAACGTCTCGGGCGGCCAGCGCCAGCGCCTCGCGATCGCGCGGATGCTGGTGCACAAGCCGGAGATCTACCTGTTCGACGACTCGTTCTCGGCGCTCGACTACGCGACCGACGCGGCCCTGCGCCGCGCGCTGGTGTCGGAGACGAAGGACGCGACGGTGGTCATCGTCGCGCAGCGGGTGAGCACGATCCGCAACGCGGACCGGATCATCGTCCTCGACGAAGGCCGCGTCGTCGGCACCGGCACCCACCACGAACTCATGGACGGCAACGAAACCTACCGGGAGATCGTGCTGTCCCAGCTGACCGAGCAGGAGGCGGCGTGAGCACGACGGAAACGCCGAAAGCCGCCGTCACCGACGCCGGCGAACGGCCCACCGCCCAACGGCACAAGAACACCGGTGGCGCCGCCGGGCCCGGTGCCCGTTGGATGGGCGGCGGCGCGCCGGCGGAGAAGGCGCTCGACTTCAAGGGTTCCCTGAAACGGCTGCTGCAGCTGCTGCGACCGCAGCGGGTCGCGCTGATCGGTGTCCTCGTGCTCGGCGCGGCGAGCGTCACGCTGACCGTGATCGGGCCGAAGATCCTCGGCCAGGCCACCGACGCCATCCTCGCCGGCGTGCTCGGCAAGCAGGTGCCGCCGGGGGTCACGAAGGAGCAGATCGTCGCCGGCCTGCGGGCACGCGGCGACGGCACGCTCGCCGACATCTACAGCCGGGTCGACCTCGTGCCGGGGGTCGGCATCGACTTCGACAAGGTCGGCCGGATCCTGCTGGTCGTGCTGGCGCTGTTCGTCATCTCGTCGTTCTTCGGCCTGATCCAGGCCCGGCTGACGACGACGCTGGTGCAGCAGGCGGTGTACCGGCTGCGCCAGGAGGTCGAGGACAAGTTCGCGCGCCTGCCGCTGAAGTACTTCGACCGCCAGCCGCGCGGTGAGGTGCTGTCCCGCGTCACCAACGACATCGACAACCTGGCGCAGTCGCTGCAGCAGACGCTGTCGCAGATCGTGTCGTCGCTGCTGACGGTGATCGGCGTGCTGATCATGATGTTCCTGATCTCGCCGCTGCTGGCGCTGATCGCGCTGCTGACCGTGCCGCTGTCGGCGGTCGTGGCCGCGAAGGTCGGGAAGCGGGCGCAGCCGAACTTCATCAAGCAGTGGTCGACGACGGGCAAGCTCAACGCCCACGTCGAGGAGATGTACACCGGGCACTCGCTGGTCAAGGTGTTCGGCCGCCGCGAGGAGTCCGCGGCGATCTTCGACAAGCAGAACGAGACGCTGTACCAGGCGAGCTTCAAGGCGCAGTTCATCTCCGGGATGATCCAGCCGGCGATGATGTTCATCGGCAACCTGAGCTACGTGCTGGTGGCGGTGATCGGCGCGCTGCGCGTCGCGTCGGGCAGCCTCACGCTCGGCGAGGTGCAGGCGTTCATCCAGTACTCGCGCCAGTTCAGCCAGCCGGTCACGCAGATCGCCAGCATGGCGAACCTGCTGCAGTCCGGGGTCGCGTCGGCCGAGCGGGTGTTCGCGCTGCTCGACGCCGAAGAGCAGGCGCCCGATCCCGCGTCGCCGGAACGGCCGGCGGTGATCCGGGGCCGCGTGGAGTTCCAGGACGTCTCGTTCCGCTACCTGCCGGAGAAGCCGCTGATCGAGAACCTCTCGCTGTCCGTCGAGCCCGGTCAGACGGTGGCGATCGTCGGCCCGACGGGTGCGGGCAAGACGACCCTGGTCAACCTGCTGATGCGGTTCTACGAGCTGGACGGCGGGCGGATCACCCTCGACGGCGTCGACATCGCGAAGATGAACCGCGAGGAGCTGCGCGACCAGACCGGCATGGTGCTGCAGGACGCGTGGCTGTTCGGCGGCACGATCGCGGAGAACATCGCCTACGGCGCGGACGACCCGAGCCGCGAGGAGATCGTCGAAGCGGCGAAGGCGACGCACGTGGACCGGTTCGTCCGCACCTTGCCGGACGGGTACGAAACGGTGCTCGACGACGAGGGCGGCACGGTCAGCGCGGGCGAGAAGCAGCTGATCACGGTGGCCCGGGCGTTCCTGGCCAAGCCGGTGATCCTCATCCTCGACGAGGCGACCAGCTCGGTCGACACCCGCACCGAGGTGCTCATCCAGCGGGCGATGAACTCGCTGCGCACCGGCCGCACCAGCTTCGTCATCGCCCACCGCCTCTCGACGATCCGCGACGCGGACGTGATCCTGGTGATGGAGCACGGCCAGATCGTCGAGCAGGGCGACCACGAAACACTGCTGCACAGCGGCGGCGCGTACGCGCGGCTGTACGCGGCCCAGTTCGCCGAAGCGATGGCGGAGACGGACTGAGTGCGGATGGCTCATCCCCGGCGTCCGGCGTCCGGCGCCGGGGATGAGCCATCGGCGACTGGTCACCGCAGCCGCCAGGCGGTGACGTCGGGGACCGGGGCGGTTCGACGCTCCCTGCGCCGGCCGGGCCCGCGACCACCGGAGCCCCGCCCACCCCGGTACCCTGGAAGCCTTCGAGCGGAAGGGGTACTGGGGCGGCCATGGCCGACAAACTCGAGGAATACCGCCGCAAGCGCGCCCGCGAGCGCACTCCCGAACCGTGGCCCGAAGGCTCGCCCGTTGCCGGTGGGAACGACTTGTTCGTCATCCAGGAGCACCACGCCTCGCGGCTGCACTGGGACTTCCGGCTGGAGCGCGACGGCGTGCTCGTGTCGTGGGCGGTGCCGAAGGGTCTTCCCCGCTCCCCCGGCGTCACGCGCCTGGCCGTGCACACCGAAGACCACCCCATGGAGTACCTCGACTTCGAAGGCGAGATCCCGGCCGGCGAGTACGGGGGCGGGTGGATGGCCATCTGGGACACCGGCCGCTACGAAACGCTGCACTGGAACGACCACAAGGTCGAGGTCGTCTTCCACGGCGGGAAGGCGAACGGCAAGTACCTGTTCCTCAACCGGCACAACCCCGAGGACGAAGGCGACTGGACCCTGCGCCGCCTCGATCCGGCCGAAGACGGGCACGAGGACTCCCCCGAATTCCTCGAACCCATGGCCGCCGTGCCGGGCGAGCTGCCGGCCGAAGACGACGACTGGGCCTACGAGTTCGACTGGGGTGGCGCCCGGACGATGCTGTGCGTGTCCGGCGGCCGCATCGCCGCGCACGACGAGACCGGTGCCGACGTCATCGGGCGCTGGCCCGAGCTGCACAAGCTCGGCGAAACCCTCGGCTCGACGGAGGTGCTGCTCGACGGCGAGATGGTCGTGGTCCGCGACGGCCGGCCGGATCCCGCGGGGCTCGCCCGCCGCAGCCGGGCCGACGGGGCCGACGCCAAGCGGATGGCCAAGCACTGCCCCGCCTTCTTCTTCGCCTACGACCTGCTGCACTACGACGGCCGGGCGACGCTGGAGCTGCCCTACCTCGAACGGCGGGACATGCTCGCCGATCTCGGTCTGTCCGGCGGGGCCTGGCAGGTGCCGCGGTACTTCCGCGGCGGCGGCGAAGCCGTGCTGGCGGCCGCGCGCGAACACGGCCTCGGCGGGATCTACGCGAAACGTGCCGGCGGCGACTACCGGCCCGGCAAGGCCGACGGCGACTGGCTCCGGATCACCACGTGAAGACGGCCTCCCCGGCGGAATCCGGGGAGGCCGTCCGTGTCCGGAACTCAGTGCGTCCGCTGCTCCGGCACCACCTGGACCGGGCTGCTCTGCTTGCGCAGCAGCGCCACGGCCAGCACGAGGCCCACGGCCGCGAAGATCACGCACGCCATGAAGCCCTGCGTGAAGCCCTCCAGGATCGCCGCCGGGTTCGTGGCCGCCTGCGCCATGTGCGCGGCGATCACCGTGGAGACGATCGCGACGCCGATCGCGCCGCCGATCTGGAAGGCCGCCGTGTTGAAGCCGGACGCGATGCCCGCGTCGCGCTTGGCGATGCCGTTCAGGGCCGCCGCCGCGAGGGCGACCGGGCCGCCGCCGAGGCCCAGGCCGAACAGGAGCAGGGCCGGGAAGACGTCGGCCCAGTAGCTGCCGGTCGGCGAGATCCCGGTCAGCAGGTAGGAACCGATGCCGAGCAGCACCACGGCGGCGACCGAGACGATGCGGATGCCGATGCGGTTGAGCAGGGCCTGCGCGAGGTAGGCACCGGCCACTGCCGCGATCGGCATCGCCGACTGGCTGAGGCCGAACTCGAGCGCGGTGTAGTGCAGCACGCCCAGCGAGAACTGGGAGATCGCCATCGACATGCCGAACGCGAGCGCCGCGACGATCGCCGTCACGACGTTGCCGCCGACCAGCGCCGGCGACCGGAACAGCCGCAGCGGCACCAGCGGCGCCGCCGACCGCTTCTCGATCACCAGCGTCAGCGCGACCAGCACCAGGAAGACCACGCCCAGGCCGAGCGTGTGGAAGCTGACCCAGCCCTTCGCGGGCGCCTCGACCAGGATGTAGACCAGCAGGCCCAGCGCGGCCGTGCTGACGACCGCGCCGGCGAGGTCGAACGTCCGCTGCTTGCCCGCGTCCTTGCTCTCCCGCAGCAGCACCGGGCTCAGCACCAGCATGAGCAGCGCGACCGGGACGTTGACGAAGAAGATGGACTGCCAGCCCAGCCAGTCGATGAGCGTGCCGCCGAGCAGCAGGCCGACGGTCGCGCCGATGGAGGCGATCCCGGACCACGCGGCGAACGCCTTGTTGCGCTCGCGGCCTTCGGGGAAGGTGTTGGTCAGGATGGACAACGCGGTCGGCGCCATCAACGCGGCCGAGACGCCGTGCAGGGCCCGGGCCACCAGCAGGACCTCGGCGTTCCAGGCGAACCCGGACAGCAGGGACACCAGCAGGAACAACGCGGTGCCGGCGATGAACACCTTCCGCCGGCCGAGCAGGTCGGCCGCGCGGCCGCCCAGCAGCAGCAATCCGCCGAAGGTGAGCAGGTTGGCCGAGAGGGCCCACTGCGCCGCGACGGGCGAGAGCTTGAGGTCCGCCGAGATCGACGGCAGGCCCATGATGACGATCTGCGCGTCGAGGATCACCATGAAGTTGGCCGTGCAGAGCAGGATGAGGGCTTTCCAGCGGCGCGAGTCGAGACCCGACGCCACCGATGCGGGCGCTGCCTGGGCGACGTTCACTGCACTCTCCTTCGAGCGGAGAGGGCATTTTCTCCGCGGTCCGTAGGCGTGCGTCGACCGTACGGATCCGGCGGTCCGCGCCCTTCCTCCCGATTGCACAGCGGTTTCTCCCCGCGTGCGAAATCCGCGCGGGCACGTCCCTTCGAAGCGGGCTCAGTTCTTCCGGGCGAGCACCGCGATCCCGGCCACCACGACCACCAGTCCGGCCACGACGTTGCCGACCAGGGCGCCCGCCGACGGCGGGGTCTCCCCGCTGTGCCGGAGCAGCCACGGCGAACCGGCGGCCCACGCGCCGAGGACCGGGATGACCCAGCCGATCAGCGCGAGCCTGCGGGTGGCCGTGCGGGCGATCGCCAGCGCGATCAGGACCAGGCCGACCAGGGTGTCGCTCAGCGCCAGCACGCCCGCGCCGCCGAAGCCGGTCAGCCACGGGGCCAGGACCAGGTAGAGCCCGGCGAGCAGGACCACTCCGGCGGCCGCGCCGAGCACCGCCGTGCGGTGCCGGGGTGCCCGGGTTCGGGGGGATGTCATCTCCTCACCTCCACTCGGAGAGGTACCCGCTCGTCGCAGCCGGTAACCGGGGCCTGCCCGCGGCAGGCCCCGGTCCGGTCAGCAGCCGCAGGTGTAGTACGTGATGTCCCAGTGGTTGCCCTCGTCGCAGTAGAGGTTGCCGGAGGCCGCCTTCCACTGCGGGTAGCCGTCGCCGCGCAGGCCGGCGTAGCCGAAGCTGTTCTTGATGTAGGCGTCGATGC
The DNA here is from genome assembly GCF_053601215.1 of Amycolatopsis sp. NPDC004772. Taxonomy (NCBI): domain Bacteria; kingdom Bacillati; phylum Actinomycetota; class Actinomycetes; order Pseudonocardiales; family Pseudonocardiaceae; genus Amycolatopsis; species Amycolatopsis sp. NPDC004772. Next base: position 186,621 of record NZ_JBSGBK010000001.1, on the reverse strand, counting down.
AGCTGTTGTGCGAGATGTCCACCTTGTAGCCGTTCCAGTGGCTGTAGGTGCCGGACGCGTGCCCGGTCTCGGTGCCCCCGGTGATGTTGACGGCGCAGCCGCTGGCCCGCTTCAGCGTGATGACCCCGCTGACCGTGCTCTGGTTGATCTGCTCGTACGACGTGCACGTCGAGTTGTTGCGGTTGGTGCAGCCGCCGCTCGACGAGTGCGTGACACCGGCGGCGGACAGCTGCGACGCGGCCTGCGCCTGGGTGAGCTTGGTGACCTGCTCGGTCGCCTGGGCGGTGCCGATGGTGGCGAACACCGCCGTCGCGGCGGACGCGGCCAGCCCCAGTGCCACCCGCGCCAGCATCCGTTGTCCCGGCATGACCTGTCTCCCTACCGTGCGATGATCCGGACGGGGGTGAGCCAAATCGGGCCGGCCATAACTTCGCCAAACTCCCGGTGCCGCGCGCCGGGCCGGGACGCCGTCAGGTCCTGATCTTCGCCAAGACTTCACGAGTCCGGTCGCGATCCGGGGAAGTGCTGGTGACGGCGGTGATCTCGTGCAGCGCCCGCAGCTCCCACAGCGGGAACCCGAGCTCCCGGAACAGCCCGGCCGAGGAGCGCAGCAACCGTTCCGCTTCGCAGCGGTCGCCGGCTTCGGCGTGTGTCCGCCCGAGGCTGAGCAGTGCGTACCCGGCGCCGCGGCGGTCGCGCAGTTCCCGGAAGACGTCCAGCGCGAGCAGCAGGTGCCGGCGCGCGCCCGCCGGATCGCCCGCGCGGCGGCGGGCCTCGGCGAGGCTGCGGTGGGTGTAGGCGGCGGCGTGCCGGTGCCCGATCTGCTCGAACAGCGCCAGCGAGCGCGTCAGGAACCGCTGTCCGTCGGCGACTTCCCCGGCGTCGGTGTGCAGGTCGCCGAGGCTGCGCAGGACGTGGGCCTCCCAGTGCCGCTCGCGGGTGCGGACGGCGCCGCCGAGCGCACCGGTGAGCAGGTCGGCCGCCTGGTCCCGGCCGCCGTGGCGGCGCAGGACGTCGGCGTAGCGCTTGGCGGCGTGGTCGTGCCCGCGGCCGTCGTCGCACTCCCGGGCGAGCAGCTTGCTCACCTCGAAGCTCTCGACCGCGCGCCGGACGTCCCCGACGTCCTCGGCCAGCGAACCCAGCTGCGCGGCCGCCGCCGCCTGCCCGCGGCGGTCCCCGCACTCGCGCAGCAGCCCCAGCGCCTCCCGCAGCTCGGCCTCGGCGGCCCGCGGGTCACCGCCGTCGAGGTGGACGTCGGCGAGCGCGGCCAGCACCACGCCGGTGCCGTGCGGGTCGTCCAGGGCGCGGTAGCGCTGCTCGGCCATGACGAAGTAGGCCTGGGCCCGGTGCCAGTGGCCGTGCTGCCAGTGCACGGCACCGAGGTTGTGGAGCTTTTCGGCCTCCGCGCGCGGGTCGCGGCGGCGGCGGGCCGCGGCCAGGCCGAGCACCGAGACCGCGCGGGCGGCGTGGCCGAGCCACGGGGTGCCGGCCAGCGCGGTGCAGGCGTCGGCGAGCCGTTCGGTCAGCTCGGGCGGGCCGTGCGCGCCCGCCAGCCGGACGGCGGCGGCGAGCAGGCCGGTCTCCTCGGCCGCCCAGGCCGCCGGGTCGGCCGCGATCCGCCGGGCGATCACCGGGTCCGGCTTCGGCAGCCCGGGTGCTCGACGGCCACGCGCGTGTTCGGCGTGCGCCAGCGCGGCTTCGCACGCCCGGCGCAGCGCGGTTTCCTCGGCCGGGGTCTCGGCCAGCACCAGCCGCACGAACGGGGGCACCACCCACCGCGGACCGGCCGGTTCCAGCAGGTGCGTGGCGGCCAGGTCGTCGAGGCGGTCGCGGGCTTCGCCGAGCGGCCCGTCGAGCAGCGCCGCGGCGCACCAGTCCGGGACGGCGACGCCGAAGGCGGCGAGCAGCCGCAGCAGCGACACCTCGGCGGCGGGCCGTTCGCGCAGCGCCGACGTCACCGCGGCGCGGACGCCGAGGTCGCCGGCGGTCAGCTCGTCGAGCCGGCGGCGGTCGTCGGAGAGCCGCGCGGCGAGGTCGCCGACGCACTGGTTCGGCCGCGTCGCGAGCTTGACGCCGGCGATCCGGACGGCGAGGGCGAGCCCGGCGCAGTGGCCGAGAACCCGTTGTGCCGCTTCGTGTTCCGCCCGGAGACGGTCCTCCCCCGCGATCGCCGCCAGCAGCGCCCAGGCGTCCTCTGTGGACAGTGACGGCACCGGGATCGCCCGTGCCCCGCACAGTCCCGGCAGTTCGCGGCGGGTGGTGACCAGCGTGGCGCAGCCGGGCCCGCTCGGCAGCAGGGCGCGCACCTGGGCCTCCGACACGGCGTCCTCGAACAGCACGAGCAGCCGGCGGTCGGCGGTGTAGCCGCGCCACAGCCCGGCCAGCCCGCCGCGGTCGGCGAGTTCGGCCGGGGTCGCGCCGAGCCGGCGCAGGAAGCCCGTCAGGACGGCCGCCGGTTCGGCCGGGGTCCCGTCCGGGGCGCGCAGTGACGCGGTCAGCTGGCCGTCGGGGAACCGGCGGCGGGCCCGCCAGGCGGCCTGGACCGCCAGCGCGGACTTGCCCGCCCCGGCGGCGCCGTGCAGCACGACCGGGGCCGGGCCGCGCAGGGCGCGGCCGATGCCGGCCAGCTCGGCCGCGCGGCCGGTGAAGTCGGGGACCGCGGGCGGGAGCTGAGCGGGCGGCCCCGGCGTCGTCCACTCGGTGCCGGCGATCCGGCGGTACACCTCGACGAGGTCGGCGCCCGGCCACACGCCCGCCTCGTCCCACAGCGCCCGGCGGGTCCGGCGGAGCACCTCCAGGGCCGATTCGCGGCGGCCGACGGCGCCGAGGGCGGCGGCGAGCCGGGCGGCGAACCGCTCGTCGGCGGGCCGAGCGGCGACCACCGGGTCGAGCCGCTCGACGACCGCCCCGCCGTCACCGTCGGCGAGTTCCAGCTCGACCAGCTGCAGCAGCGCGGCCGAGCGCCGGTCGTCCAGCCACAGCTTGTGCGCCTCCAGCAGCGGGCCGCCCGCGACGTCGGCGAACGCGTCACCCCGCCAGCACGCCAGCGCCCGTTCGAGCGCGCGGCGGCGTTGCGCCCGGTCGTCGGCGCCGGAGGCGAGCAGCGCCAGGAACTCGTCGGCGTCCAGCTCCCCCGGCTCGACGGCGAGGGCGTACCCGCGCGGTCCCGACCGCAGGCGCTGCCCGGCCTCGGCGGCCCCGAGACCGGGCGAGAGCGTCTTGCGCAGCTTCGACACGGTGACCTGCACGATGGCCGCGGCGCTCGACGGCGCGCCGTCCGGCCACAGCTCGTCGACCAGCGTGTCGCGGCCGACGAACTGGCCGGCGCGGGCGAGCAGGACGGCGAGCAGCCGCCGCGGCTGGGCCGCCGACGGCAGCGGGACGGAGGCCGTCAACGGGCCGAGGACCTGGAACCGCACGGCTACAACACCCCACCCGCGAGATCACCTGATCGAGCGAGCTGAATCTAACCTTCCGGCGCGCCGGGGGAACCCCGCTCACCCGGATGGCCGACGACGTTCGGCCTCAGGCGCGGGCGAGCAGCTTCTCCAGGAGCGCCGGGTGCTCCGCCAGGCCTTCGCGCAGCGTGTGCTCCCGCAGCGGCTTGAGGTCGCCGTAGGGCCGGTTCGCCCAGTCCAGGGCGCCCTGCGGCGGCTCGGGGTCGTACTCGATGGCGAACTGGATGTTCGTCGCGACCTGCCGTCCGGCCAGCCGTTCGGCCAGGTGCAGCGCCAGGTCGATGCCCGCCGAGACGCCGGCCGCGGTGATCACCGGGCCGTCCTCGACCCACCGCCGGGCGACCGGGATGGCGCCGAGCGCGGTCAGCAGGTCGCGGAACATCCAGTGCGTCGTCGCCTGCCGGCCGTCCAGGAGCCCGGCCGCGCCGAGGACGAGCGAGCCGGTGCAGACCGACGTCACCAGCTCGGCGGTTTCGGCGGCGCTGCGGAGCCAGGCGAGGAGGCGCTCGTCGGCCATCGCGCGCAGTGTCGGGACGGTGCCGCCGGGCACCAGCACGGCGAACGGCGACGGCACTTCGTCGAAGGTGTGGCTGGGGGCGATCCGGAGCGGGGTGTCGGTGCCGACGACGTCCTTGGTGGCGCCGGCCACGACGGTCCGGAAGCGCGGATCGAGCCGGCCGAGCGCGCTGAGCACCTGGAGCGGGCCGACGAGGTCGAGCGGTGTCAGGCCGGGGTATACGACGAAGGCGATGGTCTTCCGGTCATCGGTCATGCCGTTCACCGTGGCTTTGACGCGAGTGGCGGGCGGCGCGGATGTCCGAATTCCTGCGAACCACGTCCGAGCGCCGGTCCGGCTGCTAGCGTTCGGTCATGCCAGGCTCACCCAGACGGGTCGCGATCGTCGGTTACGCCGACGCCGAGCTGCTGGACATCGCCTGCCCCGCCGATGTGTTCGACGCGGCGAACCGGCTCGGCGCGCGGCCGCCGTACGAACTGCAGCTGGCTTCGGTCGACGGCCACGGCATCACCACCGGCTCCGGGCTGACGCTGCAGCCGCACCTGCGGCTCGACCAGGTCGCCGGCGACCTCGACACGCTGGTCGTCGCGGGCGGCTGGGGCAGCACGGCCGCGGCGGCCGACGAGCGCGTCCTGGCCCACGTCCGGCGGCTCGCCCGCACCAGCCGCCGGGTGGCCTCGGTGTGCACGGGCGCGGAGGTGCTGGCGGCGGCGGGCTTGCTCAACGGCCGCCGCGCTACGACGCACTGGCGCTACGCGGCGCGCCTGGCCCGGGACTACCCGTCGGTGACGGTGGACCCGGTGCCGCTGTACGTCCGCCACGGCAACGTCTACACGGCGGCGGGGGTGACGAGCGGGCTGGACCTGACGCTGTCGCTGGTGGAGGCCGACCACGGCCCGTCGCTGGCCCGCGAGGCGGCCCGCGCGCTGGTGACTTACCTGCAGCGGCCGGGCAACCAGGCGCAGGTCAGCCTGTTCCTGGCCGGGCCGCCGCCGGAGCACCGCGAGGTCCGCGACCTCACGGCGTACATCGCGGAGCACCTGGACGCCGACCTGGGCACACCGGCGCTGGCGACCCGGGCGGGGATCAGCACGCGCCAGCTCACCAGGCTGTTCGACGCTCACCTGGGCACGACCCCGGGCCGGTACGTCCGCACGATCCGCACCGAGCACGCGGCCCGGCTCCTGTCCGGAACGGACCTCCCGCTCGCGACGATCGCCCGCCGCTGCGGCTTCGGCTCGACGGAGACGTTGCGCCAAGCCTTCCTGGACCACTTCGACACCCCGCCGTCGGCCTACCGCCGGGTCCACGTCCGCCAGGCCTACGGCTGAGCCCCGTAATGCCCCTCCAATCACGCGAGATGCGCCTCCAATCACGCGAGATACGTCTCCAATCACGCGAGATACGTCTCCGATCACGCGAGATACGTCTCTGATCACGCGGGATGCGTCTCCAATCACGTGGGATCGGCGCTTCGGGACGAACCGGGCCGTCGGCGGCCCCTCGCGCGGTGTGCGGAATCCCGCTGTCAGGATGTGCGGGTGGACCGCCCCGACCTGGACGACGACGCAACCGGCCCGATTCGCCGGATCACGGACGAGGTGTCCCCTTCCCCGGCCCGCGGCACGTCCGGAACGCCGGGAACGCCCCGGAAACCCGCCCGCCGCACGCCCGCCGACGGCGCCCGCCGGACGGCTGATCCGGCCCGCCGCCGAACGGACACGGGGCCGCAGCGGGTTCCCGCCGCGGACAAGCGAGCCGACACCGGGCCGCAGCGTGCCACCGGATCGCTGCGCGTCCCGGCCGAAACCGGCCAGGCCGAACCCCGGCGCCGCCGCGGGGACACCGGACCGCAGCCGGTTCCCGCGGACGGCGACCAACCCGCCGCACCGCGCCGCCGCGGCGACACGGGGCCACAGCGCGCCGCCTCCGGCAGCGACCAACCGCGCACCCGCCGCGGGGACACCGGACCCCAACCAGTCCCGGCGGACAGCGAGCGCCCCGCCGCCCGCCGCGGGGACACCGGGCCACAGCCACTTCCGGCCGACGGCGACCGACCCGCCGCCCGCCGCGGGGACACCGGGCCGCAGCGTGCCGCCGGAACCGCCGCCCGTCCCCGGCGCAAAGCCCCCGCCGACCCCGAAGCCGCGCACACCGGACACGGCCACGGACACGGCCCCGCCGCCCCCGCCTCCCGGCGCGTCAAACTGCTCCTGATCTGGCTGCTCGCCCCGCTGGCCCTCGCCACCGTCGTCGGCATGGTCGTCCTCTACCCCTGGGGCAAAGCCTCCCCCACCAGCGTCGTCCCGCAAGGCACGCCCGTGCACGCCGACATCCGGACCACCGCCACCGGCCCCTGCCTCGCCCAGGGCCAGGTGCAGGTCGGGGACCAGACCGACCCGAACGCGAAGCCCTGCCTGACCGTCGACCTCACCATGACCGACGGCCCCGCCGACGGGAAACCGCTGCGCCTCACCGTCCCGATCGAGCCCAGCACCCCGCGCTTCGCCGCCGGGGACGCCGTCGTCCTGGCCTACAACGGCGGGAACTCGAACGATCCCGCCAGTTTCCAGCTCGTCGACTTCCAGCGCGGCACGCCGCTGCTCGTCCTCGCCGCCCTCTTCGCCGTCGCCGTGCTCGTGCTCGGGCGGTGGCAAGGCGTTGCCGCGCTCGTGGCGCTCGGGCTGTCCTTCGTCGTCATCGCGCTCTTCATCCTCCCGGCCATCCTCGCCGGCGAGAATCCGCTGGTCGTGGCCATCGCCGGGGCCGGGGCCATCATGTTCATCGCGCTCTACCTGACCCACGGCCTCTCCGCGCGGACGTCCGCCGCCGTGCTCGGGACGCTCGTCAGCCTCGCCCTCATCGGGGTGCTGTCCGCCATCTTCTCCGCCGCCGCCTCGCTGACCGGGCTCGACGACAGCACCTCGACGCTCATCGGCTCGCTCGGCCACGGCATCGACGCGCGCGGGCTGCTGCTCGCCGGCGTCGTGATCGGGGCCCTGGGTGTGCTCGACGACGTCACCGTCACCCAGACCAGCGCCGTCTGGGAACTCCGCCGCGCCAACCCGGACCTGACCTGGCGCGAGCTCTACCACTCCGGCCTGCGGATCGGCCGCGACCACGTCGGCTCGGCGGTCAACACCCTCGTGATGGCCTACGCCGGGGCCGCGCTGCCGGTGCTGCTGTACTCGTCGATCTCCGGTGTGGGGCTCGGCGCGCTGCTCGGCAGCGAGGACATCGCGCAGGAGATCATCCGGACGCTCGCCGGCAGCGTCGGGATCGTCGCGGCCGTCCCGGTGACCACCGTCCTGGCCGCGCTGATCGCCTCCCGCGAGCCCGCCGGGCACCTCAGCAGCACCACGAAAGCCGTTCCGTCTCAGGCGTAACACCTCAGAACCCCGGACGCGACGAGCTCGCGCCGACGCGGTAGGAAGGTACGCGATCCGGGAGGTGCCATGATCCTGCTCGCCGGCCCACGGCTGCTCGTGCGTGGCACGCTTCGGGTGTTCACCGCCACCGTCCAGGCGGTGGAGTCGCTGCCCCGGATCGCCGCGGCCCTCGAAGACGTCCGGTCCACCCTGCAGCACGTCGAGCGGCTCGCCGGCTACGTCGCGCAGGAGCTGCCGGAACTGGCCTACCAGCTCGAGCAGCTCCGCGAGGCGGACGACGCCGTCAGTCCAGCGTCGCCACGAAGCGGCTGACGGCTTCCATCGTGAAGCGCTGCACGTACTTGCCCGACGGCGCCACCGACGCCAGCCGGTAGAGCGGGCGCTCCGCCACGCCGGACCCGCGCGCCTCGGCCTTCAGCTCCGCGACCAGCAGCTCGCCGAACACGAGACCGTTGGCCTCGGTGTTGTTCATCAGCGCGTTCGCGAGCTTCCGCAGCGGCATGATGCCCAGCTCGCGCCCGCCGGTCCCGGAGAACACGGCGAGGTCGACCTTCGCCACCTTGCCGCGCTGGCCGGCGTTGACCAGCAGGCTCACCGTGCGGCTGCCCCGGACGTCGCCGACGACGAGGTCGAGCCGGGTCGCGGTCGTCAAGTCGACACGGCGCAGGCCCCACGTGCGCACGAGCAGCGTCGAGCCCTCCAGCCAGACGCGGCGCCGGATGCTGACCGCCATCACGTACAGCAGCGGCAGGGCGATCACCAGCGCGACGACCAGGCCGGTCACCGTGCCGCCGATCAGGCCGGCGATACCGCCGAACGCCGCGGCGACGATCACCACCCCGATCAGGCCCGAGAGCCCGCGGCGACGGCGGCCGCGCGGGTCCTCCTCGAACAGCGCGATGCGTTCGGTCACCGTCCCGCCCCCGTCCCGGCGAGGAACGGGTTGCCCGCGCGTTCCCGGCCGATCGTCGTCGCCGGGCCGTGGCCCGGCAGCACCACCGTCTCGTCCGGGAACGCCGCCAGCAGGTCCCGCAGCGCCGTGGTCACGTCCCCGCGGCCGACCGAGCCGGCGAACAGCGTGTCCCCGGTCAGGGCGAGCCGGCCGCCCTCCGGCGTCGCCAGGCCCAGGACCACCGATCCCGGGGTGTGGCCCGGCACGTGCCGGACGTCGACGTCCAGGCCGGCGAACACGCCCGGTGTGAGAGGCACGCTTTCCCCTTCGTACAGCGCGGCGTCCTCCGCGTGCAGGTGCAGCGGGACGCCGTGTTCGGCCGACAGCGCGGCCGCCGAGGCGACGTGGTCGGGGTGCCCGTGGGTGGCCAGCAACGCGGCCGGGACCAGGCCGTGTTCGCCGAGCGCGGCGGCCAGCGGCGCAGCCACCTCCTGCCCCGGATCCACGACCACGCACGGCCCGCCGGCGGCCGCCGCCAGCAGGTAGCAGTTGGCCTGCAGCGGGCCGCTGCCGAACCCGACGACGAGCACCGAACGCCTCCCCGGACTTCCGCGCCGGATGGCGCCGATCACGATCGGGTTGAGACTAGCGGGCCCTGTACATGGTCCTCACAGGCTGTGCCCATACACTGCCGCTACCTCAAACGTGTGAGACGAGCGGAAACCTGGAGGGTACGGGGTGGCGACCAACCAGCAGCGCCGCGAAGCTGCGAAGCGCAAGCTCGAGCGGCAGCTCGAGCGCCGATTGGAGCAGCAGAAGCGACGCCGGATGATCGGGGCTGGTGTGGTCGGCGTGGCCGTCCTCGTCGTCGCCGGTGTCGTGGTGTGGATCGTGAGTGCGAACAGCGGCGACAGCACCGACACCGCCGCGTCGTCCTCGGCCGCCCCGCCGCCGACCGAAATCCAGATCCCGACGCAGCGCACCGCGCTGCCGAAGCGGGCGACGCCGCTGCCGAACCCGACGTCGTGCGACTTCAAGGCCGACGCGACGGGCAAGGCGCCGAAGAAGGTGAACCCGCCGGACGGCAAGAACGTCCCATCGACCGGCACGGTGAACGTGACGCTGAAGAGCACCGCGGGCGACATCCCGCTGACGCTCGACCGCGCGCTCGCCCCCTGCGCGGTGCAGAGCTTCATCAGCCTGGCCAAGCAGAACTTCTACGACGGCACCATGTGCCACCGGCTCGGCACCGACGGCCTGCAGATGCTGCAGTGCGGTGACCCCTCGGCCACCGGCGACCCGACGACCGACGGCCAGGGCGGCCCGGGCTACACGATGCCGGACGAAGCGTTCCCGGAGATCAAGTACGGCCGCGGCATCCTCGCGATGGCGAAGACGCAGGCCCCCAACTCCGGCGGCAGCCAGTTCTTCATGGTCTACGGCAGCGCCGACGGCCTCCCGGCGGACTACTCGGTGTTCGGCAGCATCACCGACGACGGCCTGAAGGTGCTCGACGCGGTGGCGAAGGCCGGCATCGCGAACCCGAACCCGCAGGACGGCACCGGTGCGCCGACCAAGCAGGTGAAGTTCACGGGCGTCACCGTTTCCTAGTACCGCCCCGCTTCGAGCTGAACGGGGATCCGCTCGGCCCGGACGCCGCACTCGCGAGACTGGTCTCCTACGGCCACTTCCCTGCGGTGCGGGTCCGGGACGGGCGGGTCCGCGGGCTCGCGTTCCACCTCGAGCGGCTCGCCGCGAGCACGACGTCGCCGCCGTCGACGACGTCGTGCCGCCGCCGGCGGACCGCGCCGTGGCCCTGTTCGCCGAGGCGTACGCGACCGTGCCGTGGAACAAGATCTGAACCGCGTCCGCACCCGCCCCGTGTAGAGGGCAACACCGGAGACCCCACCGGGTCGCCGGGGAGAGGTGCCGACGATGGTCGTAAACCGGGTTCCCGCGGTTCGCCGCGTCCTCGGGCGGGCCGGGCAGGCCGGCTGCGCCGGTGTCCTCTTCGCCGTGCTCGCCGGCGGTCCCGCGCTCGCGCAGGCCGATCCGCCGCCGCCGGTCAAGTACTTCATCGTGCCGCACGCCGACAACCCCGAGGACATCACGCTGTTCAAGATCGCCGAACGCGCGCTCGGCGACGGGCGGCGCTTCCCGGAGATCTTCCGGCTGAACCAGGGGCGGCCGCGGCCCGACGGCACGCCGTTCACCGATCCCGCCGCGATCGAGCCCGGTCAGGTGCTCCAGTTACCCGACGACGCCGCGCCGGAACCGGGCGTGCAGTTCGGCCCGTTGCCGGCGCCCGTGCCGGTCGCGCCGGCCGTGCCGCCCGCTGTGGCCGAGGAGCCGTCCGGGCTCGGCGTCGGGCTGGCGTCGGTCGTCAGCGGCACCGGCGGCCTGCTGACCGGCCTGCTCGCCGGGCTCTGGTGGCGGCGGCGTCCGCAGCTGCTCCCGCCGGCCCCGTTCGAGCCGCCGGAGCACGACGAGGAGGACTTCGGGTCCGGCTCGGTCAGCGGCACCCTGCCGCTGCCGATCGTGGTCCCCGAACCGCGTCCGGACGTCGTGTTCCGCCCGGAGCCGAAGACCACCGAGCTCGCCATCATCGTGCTCGACACGGCCGAAACGCAGGTGATCGCCGCCGTCCGGCCCGGCTCGCGGTTCCACTTCCGGATCGGCCCGGAGCCGGACTTCGCGGACGCCTCCACCGTGCTCGTCGTCGACGGCGAGGGCGACCGGACCTGACGCCGGGCCGTGCGTGCCGGGTCACTCTGCGCTGAACGGATCAACCGGCGCCGGAAGACTGGCCATCGGGCCGCCGGTCCCGCAATAGTCGTCTCATGACCTGGGATCCGTTCGGCACCCTCGGGCAGGCGCTGTGGATCGGCGGCGCTCCGTGGACCGGGAAGTCCACCGTCGCGCGGCTGCTGGCCGAGCGGCACGGCCTGACGATCTACCACCACGACGACCGGGCCCGGCCCGGCAACCCGCTGCCGGACGACCTCCCGGTCGGCGACCAGCTGACCGCGATGATGGCCGAGTTCGGCCACCGCTTCCGCTGCGCCGTCGACGACCTGCGCGCGCTGACCTCGCCCCGGCCGATCGTCGCCGAGGGCCGGGGGCTGCGGCCGGAGCTCGTCGCCCCGCTCGTGGACTCCCCCGGCCGGATGGTGGTGCTGGTGCCGACCGAGCTGTTCCGCCAGCACCAGCTCCGACACCGGCCCGACGGGCCCGCGATCCCGGAGCAGCGCACCCGGCTGACGCGCGACCGGATGCTCGCCGCGCACGCCGTGCGGGCGGCGCGGGACCTCGGCATCCGCGTCATCGAGATCGACGGCAAGCTCGACCCCGCCGGCGTCACCGACGTCGTCGCCGAGCACTTCCACGCATACCTGGACTTCGAGGTCAGCGGAAGGTGAACCGGGGCGGCCGCCGCTCGAGGAAGGCGGCGACGCCCTCCGCGTAGTCCTCGCCGTGCAGGGCTTCCGACCGGATCTCCTCGACCTCGGCGTCGGAGGTCTCCTGCCCGGCGACGATCTTTTCGATGATCCGGTTCATCCCGCGGACGGACGCCTGGGAGCGCGAGCAGAGCGTCTCGGCGAACGCCCGCGTCGAGGCTTCGAGATCACCGGAGGGGAAGACGTCGTTGAGCAGGCCGATTTCGCGGGCGCGGGCGGCGGTGATCAGCTCGCCGGAGAGGAGGAAGTACTTGGCGTGCGCCGGGCCGACGAGCGAGACGAGCCGGCGCGTCGAGTCGAAGTGGTAGACGATGCCGAGCTTCGCCGGCGTGATGCCGAACCGCGCGCCCTCGGCGGCGAACCGGAAGTCGCAGGCGACCGAAACCTGGCAGCCGCCGCCGATGCAGTTGCCCTGGATCATCGCGATCGACGGCTTGCGCATCGCGGTGAGGGCGGCGACCGCGCCTTCGACGGCCTTGTCGTAGCTCGCCGCGCCTTCCGCGGTGGTCCGCAGCTCGCCGAACTCGCTGATGTCGGCGCCGGCCGAGAAGTGCCGGCCGGCCCCGGCGATCACCAGCGCCTTGAGCGCCGGGTCGGCCTCCACCTCGGCGACGACGTCCGGGATCGCCGCCCACATGCCGTAGGTGATGGCGTTCATCTTTTCCGGCCGGGTCAGCGTCAGGCGGGCGACTTCACCGTCGCGCGTCAGGTCGAATCCGTCGGTCATGCACCGCACCCTAGCTTCTCGCCCTCAGCGAAACCGGCGGTGTGTGACGCGGTCGTGTGGCTAGGTTGGGGCCATGGCGACGATCGAAGTGGGCGGGACGGCGTTCGGCTACGACGAAGCGGGAGAGGGGCCCGCCGTCGTGCTGCTGCACGCCGCGATCGGCGACCGCCGGATGTGGGACGCGCAGTTCACCGAGCTCGCCGCCGGCCACCGGGTGATCCGCTACGACCGCCGCGGGTTCGGGGAAACCGGCGGCGAGGCCGGCGAGCACGCCCACTACGAGGACCTGCTGGCCCTGCTCGATGCCCGGGGGATCGAGCAGGCCGCGCTGGTCGGGGCCTCGATGGGCGGGGCGTGCGCGCTGGACGCCGCCCTCGCCGCACCGGAGCGGATCACCCGGCTGGCGCTGCTCGGCTCGGGCCTGACCGGGCACACCTGGCCGGACCACATGCAGGAGGACCTCGCCCGCCTGACCGAGGAGCTCTTCCCCGGCGACCGCCTGGCCCGCTACCAGGCGCGAACCGTCGAGGTCGACCCGGCGGACGTCCGGGCCATGGCGGAGGCCAACATCCGCTACATGGTCGCGGGGCCGAGCCGGGACGTCTCGGTCCTGCCGCCGGAAATGGTGGCACTGGTGAGGGAAATGTGCGAGCAGGTGTACCAGCACGACTGGACCGCTCCACAGTGGACGGAGCGAATCCCGGACACCCGCCACCGGCTGACGGAGATCACCACTCCGGCCCTGGTGGTGATCGGAACAGCGGACGCGCCGGGCCTGGTGGAGCTGTCGGCACACCTGGCGGAGTCGTTGCCCCGGGCGGAGCTCGTCGAGCTGGCGGACACCGGGCACCTGCCATCGATGGAACGACCGGACGAGGTCAACGCCCTGCTGCGGAAGTTCCTCCAGGGACTTCCCGAACCCGGCCCGCACGTGTCATCGACGTAGGAGCTGGGTGGTCATCCCAGAGCCTGCCCGTTCTGCCGCGGCAGGTCGAACCGGCGAAAGCCCCGCTAACCGAAGATCTTCTGCACCTGGTCGGAGATCTTCGCCACCAGCTCCGAAAACTGCACCACCCCGCCCAGCAGCCCCTTGACCTTCTCCCACCGGCTGCGCACCACCGCCGGCTCCGCGGCCTCGCCCGCGCGCAGGTCGGCGGCCAGGTCGGTGAGCGTGTCCTCCAGGATCTCCTGCTTGGCCAGCCCGCCGCCGCGCACCTCGGCCGCCAGTCGCTCCACCAGGGCGGCCAGGGACGAGACCGCCTCTTCGGCGCCGCCGGCTTCGATGCCGGTCTGGGTGATCTTGCCCGAGTTGTCGCCGCCGATGCTGACCTTGTTCGAGATGCGGTGGCCCATCAGGTCTCCGTCCTGGCCGGGCGGCCGGGGTTCGCGGGCGGGCGGGGGCGCGGGGTGCGCACCCCGGTCTGCGTGATCGGCCCGCGGTTGTCACCGCGGATGGTGATGTCGTTGTTGATCACGACCGAGGCCTGCTCGTCGAACTTCGCCGTCGAGAAGCCCGCGTCTTCGAGGAGCTTGCCGATCGCCGGGAGGAGGCGGCTTTCGATGATCTTCTCGTAGCGCGTGATGTCGACGAGCTGGAAGTAGTCGGCGAACAGGTTCACCGAAGCGAGTTCGCGCAACGAGCTCGCGGCGCCGTAGCGATCCGGGTCCACGACGCCGGGCTCGCGCTTGGGCTGCCGGATCCACGACGCGAGGTTCAGGATCCGGCCCGGCAGGCTCGCCGGCATCTCCAGCCAGGCCAGCAGGCCCTGGCCGAGCGGGCGCAGCGAGTCCGGCCGCATCTTGTCCACCACGCGGTACTCGGCCCGGATCGGCGGCAGCATGTAGGGCGTCCACTCGACGTACAGCGTCGTGTCGTCCACCGCGACGTGCAGGAACGTCGTGAGCACCAGGTCCCGGTCCCAGGTCTCCACCTGGAACGACAGGTAGTAGCGCGCCCACTCCTTCGGCTCCGTGCGCAGCCGGGCGACGTCGGCCGCGCCGAGCCGGGTGTGCGGCGGGTGCTCGATGTCCGGCAGGTAGGCGGCGGCTTCCGGCTCGCCGAGGTGGTCGACGAGCTCGGTGGCCGGGGTGAACACCGCCTCGGTCACCGTCAGCCCGCCGAGCCGGTGGTCCGGCGACAGCGCGCTGGCGTGGCGCAGGTCCGCGATCGCCGCGCGGATCCCGTCGTAAAGGGCTTCGGTGGTGAGCTCCGGCCGGCCTTCGGCGTCTTCGACCCGCTCCAGCGGGATCGCCATGGACCAGGCGTCACGGCGGAAACCGGCGCCCACGAACGGGTTGTACCCGCGGTAGACCACCAGCGGCGCGCCCGGTGCCCCGTCGGTCCCGGTGCTGCCCTGGTAGCGGGCGAGCTGACCGCGGAAGTCCTCGGTGAGCAGCCCGGTGAGGCTGCCGCCGCCGGTGGCTCCGGCGAACCGCTTGAAGCGCGTCGTCAGCAGGTTCCACAGGGACCAGCGCTCGATCGTCACCGCCACGCACACGACCACCGCGAGCACGATGCCGATGACGGTCCGGGCGGTGTCGCCGCCGGACGAGTCCCCGAACTCGACGTCTTGGTCGTAGCGCGAGGAGTACCGGCTGCTGCCCGAGTCGAAGATTTCGTCCGAATAGGACAGCAGCAGCCACGCCACGACGATCGCGACGCCGATCACGACCAGCGTTTTCGGGTTGAGCGTCTTCTCCAGCGCGTAGGCGCTCTTCCCCGCCCGCGCGGCGACGAGCAGCAGCGACAGCACGATCCAGCCGTAGAGCAGCGGGTTGTCCCACAGCAGCCCGATGACCACGATCATCAGCACCACCAGCAGGCCGTCGTAGTTCTTGCGGCGGGCCCGGGCGCGCACCGCCTCGGTGAGCACGCGGCCGGCGTCGAGACCCGGCGACGGCGGCACCGGGCGGGTGGGCTCGACGAGGAACTCGGTGATGGCCCGCCGGCTGTAGGCGGGATCGAGGTAGGACGCCGCACAGAGGTAACGCGTGGTGTCGTCGGCCATGCCGCCCCCTTGTCCCCGGCGCCCGCAATTTGCGGAAGGTATCATGCAGGTGCGGGCGGCGGCACCGCATTTCGGGCAACAGTGCCGAAATCGTCGTTCGACGGCTTCCGGTGGGAATGGTCAGGACAGCAGCTTCGCGGTCAGTTCCCCACGGCTGCGGACGCCGACTTTGCCGATCACCGACTTGAGGTGGTCCTGCACCGTGTGGGCCGCGATCGCGAGCCGGGCCGCGATGTCCGTTGTGGACAGTCCGGCCAGCACCTCACGGCAGACGTCGCGCTCCCGCGCGGTCAGGCCGTACGCGGCGAGCAGCACGGCACCCGAAGCGCGGTCGACGGTCACGACCGTCTCGCCGTCGTCCTCCCCCGCCACCAACCGGCTGGCGTGCAGCACGATCCACCCGCCGCGGGCGTCGCGCACCCGGGCGCGGAAGGTCCCGGTCGCCGCCCGGTGTTCGCCGTCCGGCCCGACGACCACGATCGCCGGTTCGGCCCGCGCCGGCGTCGCGCGGGCGCGCGGCCACCTGCGTCGCCGCCGCCAAGGCCGGCGCGACCGACGTCAGGAACTCGACCTCGCGGTCGCTGAACTCGCCGCGCCGGCCGCGCCCCACGACATGCCGTCAACGCGGAAGACGATGAGCAGTTCGTGACCGGGCCCCAGCGGCCGCCAGACGTCGGCGAGCCGGCCGCTGCGCTCGGCGGCCCGGCGCGGCAGTGCGGACAGGCGCGCCACCGGCACCGGACGCTGTGACATCCGGGACTCCGCCCCAGGCCAGCTCGCGAAAGTTGTGAGGCTGGGCGCTGGTCGCCGTGCTCTTCTAAACCTGGCCGACGCGCTCGATCAGCTCCTCGCTCCAGGACCGGATGGCCGCGGCCTGGTCCAGGGTGAGCCGGTCGAGGACGTGCTGCCGGACGTTCGCGCCGTGCGCCCGGGTGGCGCGGGCGGCCAGGCGGTGGCCCTCGGCGGTCAGCTCGATCCCGGTGCGCCGGCCGCCGGCCCCCGACTCGGTCCGGGTCACCAGGCCGCGCTTCTCCATGCGGGTCAGCAGGTGCGCCACCCGGCTCTTCTCCCAGGCGAGTTCGTCGGCGAGCTCGCCGACGCGCATCGGGTGCCGCAACGTCCTCAGCACGCTGAACTCGGCCTTCGAGATGCCGCAGTCGCGTTGCAGGCCGCGGTCGAGTTCGCCGACCAGCAGGCGGTGCGCGCGCATCCAGGTCTCCCAGAAGGCCCAGTCCTCGGGGCTCATGTCCGCCATGGGTCGAGTCTAAGCTAGAGTTGACGTATCAACTCCTGGGAGGACACTCGTGAAGACACTCGTGCGCGGCGGCCTGGTGGTCAGCATGGATCCGGCGATCGGCGACCTGCCCCGCGGTGACGTGCTCATCGAAGACGGCCGGATCGCCGCGGTCGCCCCGGACCTCGACGCGGCCGGGGCCGAAGTCGTCGACGCCGCGGGCAAGATCGTCCTGCCCGGCTTCGTGGACACCCACCGGCACACCTGGCAGACCGCGTTCCGCGGCCTCGGCGCCCGCTGGACGTTCGGCCAGTACCGCGTCGCCATGCACAGCACGCTCGGCCCGCACTACCGCCCCGAAGACGTCCACCTCGGCAACCTGCTCGGCCGGATCGAAGCGCTGAACTCGGGCGTCACGACCCTGCTCGACTGGTTCCACCGCGCCGATCGGCCCGAGAACGCCGACGCCGCGATCCAGGGCCTGCGGGACGCCCCCGGCCGCTCGATCTTCTGTTACGGCGCCGCGGGCCCGGACATCGAGCCGGAGATCCGGCGGGTGCGAGCGCTACTACCCGGCGACGAAATGGCGCTGGGGCTACGCGGTCCCGTGATGTCCACAATGGACGAAACCGCCGCGGATGTCGCGTTGGCGCGGGAACTTGCGCTACCCGTGAGCATGCACGTTCACGGCACCGCCGGCTGGCCGCGGGGCGACCGGCCGATCGCCGGGATGCACGCGCGCGGCCTGCTCGACGACCGCACGACCGTCGTGCACGGCAACGGCCTCTCCGACGACCAGCTGGCGATGCTCGCCGACGCGGGTGGCTCGGTGTCGGTCAGCCCGGACGTCGAGCTGAAGATGGGTTTCGCCCCGCCGATCACCGGCCGGGCGCTGGCCGCCGGGCTCCGCACCTCGCTGTCGATCGACGACTGCCCGTCGGCCGGCGGGGACATGTTCGGCGCCATGCGCACGGCCCTCGCGGTGGACCGGGCCGTCACGCCACGGGATCTCCTCGGATTCGCCACTGTGGACGGTGCGCGGGCGTGCGGGCTCGGCGCCCGGACCGGCAGCCTCACCGTCGGCAAGGACGCCGACCTGATCCTGCTCGACGCCGAGGATCCCGCGGTCTTCCCCGTCGGCGACGTCGCCGGCACGCTCGTCACCGCCGGGCATCCCGGCCTGGTCGACAGCGTCTTCGTCGCCGGGAAGGCGGTCAAGCGCCACGGCAAGCTGCTCGGCCTGGACCTCCCGGCCCTGCGCGCACGGCTCCTCGAGTCCCGCGACCGCATCGCCGCGGCCGCGGGCATCGCCGTCGACGGGTCGTGGCAGCCTCAGGAAGCCGACGTCACGCGGTAGACGTCGTAGACGCCCTCCACGCCGCGGACCACCTTGAGGACGTGACCGAGGTGCTTGGGGTCGCCCATCTCGAACGAGAAGCGGCTGACCGCGACCCGGTCCCGGGACGTGGTCACCGACGCGGAGAGGATGTTGACCTTCTCGTCGGCCAGCACCTTGGTGACGTCCGACAGCAGGCGGTGCCGGTCGAGCGCCTCGACCTGGATGGCCACCAGGAACACCGACGACGCCGAGGGCGCCCACTCGACCTCGACCAGCCGCTCGGGCTGGGACTGCAGGTCACCCGCGTTCGTGCAGTCGGTGCGGTGCACCGAGACACCGCCGCCGCGCGTGACGAACCCGAGGATCTCGTCGCCCGGCACCGGGGTACAGCAGCGGGCGAGCTTCGCCCAGACGTCGCTGGCACCCTTGACCACCACGCCGACGTCGTTGGAGCCGCGGCGCCGGGTCACCGTGGACGGCGTCGCGCGTTCGGCGAGCTCCTCTTCCGCCGCGTCGACGCCGCCGATCAGCGCCACCAGCCTCTGGACGACGTGCTTCGCGCTCGTGTGGCCCTCGCCGACCGCCGCGTACAGCGACGAGATGTCGGCGTGGCGCAACTCGGTCGCCACCGCGCCCATGGACTCCGCGGAGACCAGCCGCTGGATCGGCAGACCGACCTTGCGGATCTCCTTGGTGATGGCTTCCTTGCCGCCCTCGATGGCCTCGTCGCGGCGTTCCTTGGCGAACCACTGCCGGATCTTGGCGCGGGCCTTCGGCGAGCCGGCGAACTGCAGCCAGTCCCTGCTGGGACCCGCGTTTTCCGCCTTCGACGTGAAGATCTCGACGACTTCGCCGTTTTCCAGCTTGCGTTCCAGCGCGACCAGGCGGCCGTTGACGCGGGCGCCGATGCAGCGGTGGCCGACCTCGGTGTGCACGGCGTAGGCGAAGTCGACCGGCGTCGAGTCGACCGGCAGCGTGATGACGTCGCCCTTCGGCGTGAACACGAAGATTTCGCGCGCGGCCAGCTCGTAGCGCAGGGATTCGAGGAAGTCGCCCGGGTCCGCGGCCTCGCGCTGCCAGTCGAGGAGCTGGCGCATCCACGCCATCTCGTCGACGTCCATCGCGTTGCCGGTGTGCGTGCCTTTGGTTTCCTTGTAGCGCCAGTGCGCGGCGATGCCGTACTCCGCCGTGCGGTGCATCTCGTAGGTGCGGATCTGCACCTCGAGGGGCTTGCCGTCCGGGCCGATGACCGTCGTGTGCAGCGACTGGTAGACGCCGAAGCGGGGCTGCGCGATGTAGTCCTTGAACCGGCCGGGCACCGGCTGCCACAGCGCGTGCACGACACCCATGGCCGCGTAGCAGTCACGGACGTCCTCGACCAGGATCCGGACGCCGACCAGGTCGTGGATGTCGTCCAGGTCGCGGCCGCGGACGATCATCTTCTGGTGGATCGAGTAGTAGTGCTTCGGCCGGCCCTCGACCTTCGCGGTGATGCGTGACGAGACGAGGTTGCTGGTCAGGTCCGTGATGACCGAGCGCAGGTAGATGTCGCGCGAGGGGGCGCGGTCGGCGACCAGGCGGACGATCTCGTCGTACTTCTTCGGCTGCAGGATGGCGAACGCGAGGTCCTCCAGCTCCCACTTGACCGTGGCCATGCCGAGGCGGTGAGCCAGCGGCGCGAGGACTTCGAGGGTCTCGCGGGCCTTGCGGGCCTGCTTCTCCGGCGGCAGGAAGCGCATGGTGCGCATGTTGTGCAGCCGGTCGGCGAGCTTGATGACCAGCACGCGGGGGTCCTTGGCCATCGCGATGACCATCTTGCGGATGGTCTCGGCCTCGGCGGACGAGCCGAGCTGCACCTTGTCCAGCTTCGTGACGCCGTCGACGAGCTCGGCGACCTTCTCGCCGAAGTCGGCCTTGAGGCTTTCGACGGCGTAGCCGGTGTCCTCGACCGTGTCGTGCAGGAGGGCCGCGACGAGCGTGGTGGTGTCCATGCCCAGCTCGGCGAGGATGGTGGCGACGGCGAGGGGGTGGGTGATGTACGGGTCGCCGGACTTGCGCCGCTGGTTGCGGTGGAGCTCCTCGGCGACGTCGTAGGCACGCTGGAGCAGGCCGAGGTCGGCGTTGGGGTGCAGCTCGCGGTGGATGACGGCCAGGGGTTCGAGGACCTGCTTGACCGGGGCGGCGCGCTGGGCGGTGATCCGCCGGGCGAGGCGCGCCCGGACCCGCCGGGTGGCGGACGGGTTCGGCGCCGCGCCGTTCGGCTTCGGCGGCGCGGGCTGTGCCGCCGCCTGCCCGTTCTGCTGGGCGCCCTGCTTCGCGGGCACCGCGGCGTCGAGCTCCTGGCTCACCCGCACCTCCTGCTGCTCGTGCGGCCTTCGGACCACCAGGGTAGCCGCTGCGCCTCGCAGCCCTGTCGGGTGCGCCCGTTCAGGGGGATGTGGGGCCCGTCACCAGCCGGAACTCACGTGATTCAGACCGTGACTCACGTGATCCGGGCCGTCACTGACGTGATTGAAGCCGGAACTCGCGAGTTCCGGCTTCAATCACACGAGATCCGGGTCCGATCACGCGGGTGACGAGTTCAGCAGGTCTGGAGGGCGTGGACCTTGCGGTCTCCGAGGACCTGGCGGCCGCCCAGGGCGGCCAGTTCGAGGACCACGGAGACGCTGTCGACCACCGCGCCCGCGTCCTCCAGGAGCTTGCCGGTGGCCGCGACCGTGCCGCCCGTGGCCAGGACGTCGTCGAGGATCGCGATGCGCTGGCCCGGGCGGACCACGCCGACCGGGAGCTCGACCGTCGCCGTGCCGTACTCCAGGGCGTAGTCCACGCGGCCGGCCACCGCCGGCAGCTTGCCCGGCTTGCGGATCAGCACCACGCCGAGGCCGCGGGCGTACCCGACGGCCGCGGCGAGGAGGAACCCGCGGGCTTCCACACCCGCGAGCGCCTCGACACCGGGCGCCAGCGTTTCCGCCAGCGCGTCGGTGACCGCCTTGAACGCACCCGCGTCCGCGAAGAGCGGACTCAGGTCGCGGAACAGGACGCCGGGCTCGGGGAAGTCCGGCACCTCGGCGATCAGGCCGAGGGCGTCGTCGAGCTGCACGTCAGCGCTTCCGCTTCCCGGCCGGGCGCTGCTTCTGGATCCGGGCGGGGACGCTGGCCGCGGCCGCGTACGCCTTCTCCTTGCGCAGTTCCTTGGCCAGCGCGTCGTCGTCCGAGGCGTCGAAGTCCTCGCCCGCCGCCTTGCGCTCCTGGCTGGCCCGGCGCTGGCGGACCCGCTCGGCCTGCTGCGCGTACTTCGGGTCGCGCATCTTGAAGTCGACCAGCAGCGGCGTCGCCAGCGCGACCGACGACAGGACGCCGACGAGGGTACCGGTG
The DNA here is from genome assembly GCF_053601215.1 of Amycolatopsis sp. NPDC004772. Taxonomy (NCBI): domain Bacteria; kingdom Bacillati; phylum Actinomycetota; class Actinomycetes; order Pseudonocardiales; family Pseudonocardiaceae; genus Amycolatopsis; species Amycolatopsis sp. NPDC004772. The sequence goes on along the minus strand of NZ_JBSGBK010000001.1, from coordinate 165,224 downwards.
AGCTGCACCAGCGCCAGGTCCTGCAGCGTGCCCGAGCCGAGCAGCACGTACCCGACGATCAGCAGGCCGAGGATCGGCAGCAGTGCGATGAACGCCGTGTTGAACGAGCGCATCAGGGTCTGGTTCAGCGCGAGGTTCGCCGCTTCGCCGTACGTGCGGCGGGTCAGCCCGAGCAGGCCGCGCGTGTTCTCCCGGACCTTGTCGAACACCACCACCGTGTCGTACAGCGAGAACCCGAGGATGGTCAGCAGGCCGATCACGGTCGCCGGGGTGACCTCGAAGCCGACCAGCGAGTACACACCCGCGGTGACCAGGATGTCGTGCAGCAGCGAGATCAGCGCCGCCAGGGCCATCCGCCCGTCGAAGTAGACGGCCAGGAAGATGACCACCGCGACGAGGAACACGCCGAGCGCGATCAGCGCCTTCTGCGAGATCTCACCACCCCAGGACGCGCTCACCGCGCTGTCGCTGATCGCCTGGACGCTGGGCTGGCCGTTGCTGCCCTTCGGGCCCAGGTCGGTGAACAGGCCCTGCTTCAGCTTGGCGACGTCGGCCGCGTTCAGCGTGTCGGTGCGGATCTGGATGGTCGCCGCGTTGCCGGTGCCGACCTTCTGCGCCTCCGCGGCCGGGCGGCCGAGAGCCTTCTGGAACGACTCCTTCGCCTGCTCCTCGGTGATCACGCCGTGGATGCCGTTCGCGGGCATCTGGAGCTGCGTGCCGCCCTCGAACTCGATGCCGAGGTTGAAGCCGCGGAAGATCATCGAGGCGAGGCACACCAGCACCAGCCCCGCGAAGAAGATGTACCAGCGCTTGCGCTTGCCGACGACGTCGAACGCACCCGTGCCGACGTACAGCCGGTGGAAGACGCTTTCCTTCTGGCCGGGTTTCACCGTCGCCTTGGCGTTGCCCTCGGCGTCCGTACCCAGTTCTTCGACCCCCACGTCAGGCCTCCTTCACGTTCGCGCGGCCGACCGAGGTCGACTTCTTACGCTGCGAACCCACTTGCTGCACGGCGCCGAGGCCCAGGTGCCTCGGATTGGACAGGAAACTGTTCTTGGACGTGGACACCATGGCCACCAGCGGGTGCGTCACCAGGTACACGACCACCAGGTCGAGCACCGTCGACATGCCGAGGGTGAACGCGAAGCCCTGGACGTCGCCGACCGCGATGACGTACAGGATCGCCGCGGCCAGGAAGCTCACCGCGTCCGAGGCCAGGATGGTGCGCCGGGCGCGGACCCAGCCGCGCGGCACCGCGGACCGGAACGTCCGGCCCTCCCGGATTTCGTCCTTGAGCCGTTCGAAGTAGATGACGAACGAGTCCGCCGTGATCCCGATGGCGATGATCAGGCCGGCGATGCCCGCGAGGTCGAGCGTGTAGCCGATCCAGCGGCCGAGCAGGATCAGCACCGCGAACACCAGCGCGCCGGACAGGGCCAGCGACAGGATGGTGAGCACGCCGAGCAGCCGGTAGTAGAACAGGCAGTAGATGAAGACCACCAGCAGGCCGATGCCGCCGGCGATCAGGCCCGCCTCCAGCGAGGCCAGGCCGAGGGTCGCCGACACCGTGGTCGCGTCCGAGGACGCGAACGACAGCGGCAGCGAGCCGTACTTGAGGATGTCCGAGAGGTCTTTCGCCTCGGTCTGGGTGAACTTGCCGGTGATCTGGGTGTTGCCGTCGAGGATGGCCACCTGGATGTTCGGCGCGGACACGACCTGCGTGTCGAGCACGAACGCCGCCTGCTGGCCGGTGTTCTTCGAGGTGAAGTCCGCCCAGATCTTGGTGCCCTCGCTCTTGAAGCTGAGGTTCACCACCCACTGGCCGCGCTGCTGGTCGTAGCCCGAGGTCGAGTCGGCGATCTCGGTGCCGGGCAGGAACTCCGGCTCCAGCAGGTACTTGTAGGTGTTGTGGTCACCGCAGGCGACCAGCGGCAGCTTCGGGTCGTCGTTGCCTTCGAGGGCGTCCTTGGCGTTCGGCGCGCAGGTCAGCGACGCCATCGCCTGCGAGACGAGCTCCTGGTTCGGCTGGCCGTCGGCGCCGATCAGCTGCGGGTTCTGCCGGAGGGCCTTGGCGGCCTGGATCTCCTTGGCCGTCTCCGCGTCGACCGAGCCGTCCGAAGGCGCCGGGGCCGGAGCCGACGACGTGGGCGGCGGGGTGCTGCTGCTCGGTGCGGCCGGCGTCGTGCTCTGCTGCTGGGCGAGGGCACCCGCGGCACCGCCACCGCCGGTCGCGGTGGTGGGCGGCGCGCTCGCCGTGGTGGTCGGGGGCTTGGTGCCCGTCGCGCCCGCGGTCGGCGTCGGCGCGCCCGAGGTCGGGGTGCCCGTGGCGGGCGGCGGGGTGTTCGTCTGCGGCGGCACCACCGGCTGGGTGGCGGCGGAGACGACCTTCCGGAAGCCCAGCTTCGCGGTCTTGCCCAGGTTCTTCGCCTGGTCGCCCTGCTCGCCCGGGACCGTGATGACGACGTTGTTGCCGTCGAGGAGGACCTCGGTGCCGCTGACGCCGATCCCGTTGACGCGGCGCTCGATGATCTGGCGCGCCTGGTTCAGGGACTCCCGGGTCGGCTGGCCGCCGTCGGGGGTGCGGGCGGTGAGCGTGACCCGGGTGCCGCCCTGCAGGTCGATGCCCAGCTTCGGGGTCGGCTTGTGGTTGCCGGTGAGGAACACCAGCGCGTACAAGACGATCACGATCAGGGCGAACAGGGCGAGATAGCGTCCCGGGCGGAGATGCCCGGCTGAAGCTGCCACGGTGCTTCGGTCTCCTCGGACGGGGTGGACCCCAAAGTTGCGGTGCCCGCCCGGAGGGTTACCGGGAGGGACTGTGTGCGATTCACTCCCGGGCACGGGTATGACGGCGGACACGCACGCAGCACCGAGACACTACTCGGTGCTGCGTGAGCCCGGCGTGCGAGGCCGTACCGACTTTCGTCGGGAGTCCGGCCCGGCCCAGGGGTGCCGCGGGGGCTTACTTCTTGCCGTGCTCCAGCGGCGGCGCCACCTGGGCGGTGGTCTGCGGCTCGTCGGCCTTGACACCGGAGGTCGACTCGATGCTCTTCGGCTCCTCGGCGGGAGTCTCCTCGACCTCGTCGAGCACGTCCTCGTCGGTCTCGACGACCGGCTCGACCTTCTCGCGGACGGCCAGCCGCAGCCAGGTGGTGACGACACCGGGCGCGATCTCGATGTCGATCGTGGTGTCACCGGAGGCGTCGGCGACGGTGCCGTAGAGACCCGAGGTGGTCATCACGCGGTCACCGGGCGCCAGGCTGCTCTGCAGTTCCTGCTGCGCCGCCTGCTGCTTCTTCTGCTTGCGCGTGCTCATCACCAGCGGCACGGCGAGGACGAGCACGAGCAGCAGGGGCAGCAATAGCTGTTGCATGATTCTCCGTTCGACGAACACCCGGGCCCAGCCGAAATGTCCGGTTTTTGGGTATGTGCTCCGGTCAAGTGTGCCAGGTACCAGCGCGGACGCCAGCACCCACCCGCCGGTACGGGCCGCTCAGTCCTGCTCGAACAGCGACGGCCCGCCCTGGTCCGGGCGCCCCGGGAGGTCCGCGGGCGGCACCATGCCGAGGTGTTCCCACGCGGACGCGGTCGCGACGCGGCCACGCGGGGTGCGGGCGAGCATACCGGCGCGCACGAGGTAGGGCTCGCACACCTCTTCGACGGTGGTCGCCTCCTCCCCCACGGCCACCGCGAGCGTCGAGATGCCCACCGGCCCGCCACCGAAAGACCTGGTCAGGGCGGTGAGCACGGCCCGGTCGAGGCGGTCGAGGCCCAGCTCGTCGACGTCGTAGACGGCCAGCGCGGCGCGGGCGACGTCGCGGGTCACCTTGCCGTCGGCGCGGACCTCGGCGTAGTCGCGGACGCGCCGCAGCAGCCGGTTCGCGATCCGGGGCGTGCCCCGCGAGCGGCCAGCGATCTCGGCGCAGCCGTCGCGGTCGATCGGGATGTCGAGGATCGTCGCGGCCCGGCGCACGACCAGCTCCAGCTCGGCGTCGGTGTAGAACTCCATCTGGCCGGTGAAGCCGAACCGGTCGCGCAGCGGGCCGGTCAGCGAGCCGGACCGGGTGGTCGCCCCGACCAGCGTGAACGGCGCGATCTCCAGGGGGATGCTGGTGGCGCCGGGGCCCTTGCCGACCACGACGTCGACCCGGAAGTCCTCCATCGCCAGGTAGAGCATCTCCTCGGCGGGGCGGGCGATGCGGTGGATCTCGTCGATGAACAGGACGTCGCCGGGCGCCAGGTTGGACAGCATCGCGGCGAGGTCGCCGGCGCGTTCCAGGGCCGGGCCGGAGGTGATCCGGATGGCCGCGCCGAGCTCGGCGGCGACGATCATCGCCATCGACGTCTTGCCCAGCCCGGGCGGGCCGGACAGCAGCACGTGGTCGGGCGGCACGCCGCGGCGGCGGGCGCTCTCCAGCACCAGCTCCAGCTGTTCGCGCACGCGCGGCTGGCCGACGAACTCGTCGAGCTTGCGCGGCCGCAGGGTGCCCTCGACGTCGCGGTCGCCGGTCTGCGCCCACGCCGAGAGGGCCTCGTCCTCTTCCACAGCTTCATACTCCACGGCCGGGCCTACCGCTTCCGGCCGAGGGTGGTCAGGGCGGCGCGCAGGACGCTGGCGGTCGTGTGGCCGTCACCGTCGGCGAGGACCTTGTCGACGGCCTGCTCGGCCTGCTTGGCCGGGAAGCCGAGCCCGGCCAGTGCCTCGACGACCTCGGCGCGCAGGGCGCCGGGGGCGGTGGCGGCGGGCGCGTCGCCGGTGCCGCCGAGGGCGGTGACCTTGTCGCGCAGTTCGAGGGTGAGCCGTTCGGCGCCCTTGCGGCCGATGCCCGGGACCGAGGTGAGCACGGTGATGTTGCCTTCGACCAGCGCGGCCCGCAGCTTGTCCGGGTCCAGCACGGCGAGGGTGGCCAGCGCGAGCCGCGGCCCGATGCCGGACACCGTCTGCAGCAGCCCGAACAGCTCGCGCGCGTCGGCGTCGGCGAACCCGAACAGCGTCAGCGAGTCCTCGCGCACGACCAGCGCGGTGTGCAGGCGGGCCTCCTCGCCGCGGCGCAGGGTCGCCAGCGTCGCCGGGGTGGCCTGCACGGCGAAGCCGACCCCGCCGACCTCGACCACGACGTGGTCGAGACCGACCGACAGGACTTCTCCGCGTACCGACGAGATCATCGTGTTGCTCCAGGGTTCTTGGCTTGGTTCGCCTGCTTCGCCGCCGCGGCGAGGCGGGCTTTGTGCGTGCGGGCCATTTCGGCCGCGCGGGCTTCGGCTTCGGCGAGCCGGGCCCGCATCGGCTCGCGCCAGAGGTGGCAAATGGCCAGGGCGAGGGCGTCCGCGGCGTCCGCGGGCTTCGGCGCGACCTCGAGGTTCAGCAGCCGCATCACCATGGCGGTGACCTGGGCTTTGTCGGCCCGGCCGGACCCGCTGACCGCGGCCTTCACCTCGCTGGGCGTGTGGAAGACGACCGGCAGGCCCCGGCGCGCGGCGGCCAGGGCGACCACCCCGCCCGCTTGCGCGGTGCCCATCGCGGTCCGGACGTTGTGCTGGGCGAAGACGCGTTCGACGGCCACCGCGGCCGGCTTGTACCTGTCCATCCAGCGCTCGACCTCGTCGGAGATGCCGAGCAGGCGGTGGGCCAGATCGGCATCGGCCGGTGTCCGCACGACGTCGACGGCGACGCAGCGGACGGCCCGGCCCTTGCCGCCGTCGACCACCCCCAGGCCGCACCTGGTCAGACCGGGGTCGACCCCGAGCACCCGCACCCGCATTCCTCCTGCCGCGAACACCAGTTCGAGCTTGCAGGCTACTGGGCGCGTCTGCGGCAGGATGGGTGACATGCCGGAGCCCTCGGATTTCGTCACCCACCTGGGGCTGCAGCCCCTGCCCGTGGAAGGGGGGCAGTGGGCGCAGAGCTGGCGGGCGGAGTCCGGCTCGGCGATCTACTACCTGCTCGTCGCGCCCGAACGCTCCGCGCCGCACCGGCTGGACCGCGTGGAGATCTGGGTGCACCACGCGGGGGCGCCCGCGCGGATGCTGCTGCTGCACCCGGACGGCTCGGTCGAACGGCCGGTGCTGGGCACCGACGTCGCCGCCGGCGAACGCCCGCAGGTCGTCGTGCCCGCCGGGACGTGGCAGGCCACGGTCACGGGCGGCGAGTGGAGCCTGCTGGGCACGGTCGTGGTGCCGCCGTACACGGACGACTGCGTCGAGTTCGCGGCCGCCGCGGACCTGGCGCTGCAGTACCCGGAAGCGGCCGCCGACCTGGGGAAGTTCTAGGGGCCGTCGACCCCGGGGGTCCAGCTCTCGGGGTCACCGCTTTCGGTGAGCACCGGCTGCCACCGCGCGAAGCCCTCGGGCGCGTCCGGGTGCCAGGGGAACTTGCCCTCCGGCGTCGCGACGATCAGCTGCAGCGCCGGGAAGTCGCCGTCCGGGTAGATGAGGAACGCCGTGCCGAAGTACTCGGGGTAGTGCCCCTTGTTGACCCGCTCGAGGACGACCGGGACGCCTTCGAAGAAGTCGTCGTAGCGCTTGCCGACCTCGAAGATCTCGCCGTTGGCCGCGCGGTCGACGTAGGCGTCGAGCAGCACCTGCCCCATCTGGCCGGGCAGCCCGACCACGACCGCCTCCGGCACGTTGTGCAGCGCCCAGGCGCAAGCCGTGAAGGAGTAGCCGGCGCCTTCGTCGTCCGAGGCGACGTTGATGACGGCGTTGCCGCGTTCCTTCGCCTGCTCCTCGATCCATTCGATGAGGCGCAGTTCTTCCGCGGACAGTTCGGCGGTGATGTCGGCGGCAGCGGCGGGGGTCGTCGAGGTCACGGCGCACATTGTGCCTGACGAATCCCCGGGAACACAGGGCCCGGGCCGGAAAGTTTCCGGCCCGGGCCCGAAAGCGGTGTGCAGCAAGGGAAAACTCAGCCGACTTCGGCGAGCACCTCGTCGGAGACGTCGAAGTTGGCGTAGACGTTCTGGACATCGTCGCAGTCTTCGAGGGCGTCGATCAGCTTGAAGACCTTCTTGGCGCCGTCGGCGTCGAGCGGAACGCTCACCGAGGGCAGGAAGGTCAGGTCGGCCGACTCGTATTCGAAGCCGGCGTCCTGCAGCGCCTTGCGGACCGGCACCAGATCGGTCGCCTCGGAGACGATTTCGAAGCTCTCGCCGAGGTCGTTGACCTCTTCGGCACCGGCGTCGAGGACCGCCATGAGGACATCGTCTTCCGCGGCGGTGTCCTTGGGCATCAGCACGACGCCCTTGCGGTTGAACAGGTAGGCCACCGAGCCCGGGTCGGCGAGTGAGCCGCCGTTGCGGGTCAGCGCGGTCCGGACCTCCGACGCGGCGCGGTTGCGGTTGTCGGTGAGGCACTCGATCAGGACGGCGACCCCGTTCGGGCCGTAACCCTCGTAGGTGATGGTCTGCCAGTCGGCGCCGCCGGCCTCTTCACCGGCGCCGCGCTTGCGGGCGCGCTCGATGTTGTCCTGCGGGACCGAGTTCTTCTTCGCCTTCTGGATGGCGTCGTAGAGCGTGGGGTTGCCGTCCGGGTCGCCACCACCGGTGCCCGTGCGGGCGGCCACCTCGATGTTCTTGATCAACCGCGCGAAGAGCTTGCCGCGCTTCGCGTCGAGGTTGGCCTTCTTGTGCTTCGTGGTGGCCCACTTGGAGTGGCCGCTCATCTCTCCTCCATCTGTTCCGTACCCCGGCCGGGCACCGCGTCTCAGGCAGCCTTTCGCACGAGGTCGACGAACAGCCGGTGCACCCGCACGTCGGGCGTGAGTTCCGGGTGGAACGCGGTCGCCAGCACCGCCCCCTGCCGGACCGCGACGATCCTAGCGGTGTCCTCGCCGACGCCGGGCACACCGCTGACGGTGGCCAGCACCTCGACGCCGTCACCGGCCTTCTCGACCCAGGGAGCCCGGATGAAGACGGCGTGGACGTCCCCCTCGACCCCGGCGAAGTCCAGGTCGGCCTCGAAGGAGTCGACCTGCCTGCCGAAGGCGTTCCGCCGCACGACGACGTCGAGCCCGCCGAGCTGCTGCTGGTCGGGCCGCCCGTCGAGGGTCTGCCGCGCCAGCAGGATCATCCCGGCGCAGGACCCGAAGGCGGGCAGCCCGTCGGCGATCCGCGCCTTGAGGGGTGCCAGCAGTTCGAAGCTCTCCAGCAGCCGCGACATCGTGGTGGACTCGCCGCCGGGCAGCACCAGACCGTCCACTTCGGACAGCTCGGCGGCCCGCCGCACGGGCACGGCCCGCGCGCCCGCTTCGGCCAGCATGGCGACGTGCTCCCGCACGGCACCTTGCATGGCGAGCACACCGATGAGCGGTTCCGACGACACCCGACCTCCCGAAAGACCTTCCCACCAGCCTAGACGCACCGGCTTGGCCCCTTCGCGGCAGGTCAGCCCCGCTCCGCGGCCACCCCCGCGCCGGCAGGGCCCAAAACTGTCGGTGGCGTCCGGTAGCGTGGAAAACGGGGGGCGCCCCCGCGGGCCCGGCTCTCGCTCGACATTAGTGCGATGCCCCTCCGAGCACGTGATGCCCACCCGAGCACGCTTGACGCCCACCCGAGCACGCTTGCTGCCTTCCCCCTCACGCCAGGCCGGGCCCCGGCACGCCGGGCCCGACACATCGGGCCTGGCACCTCAGGCCCGGCACGTCAGGCCCGGCACGTCAGGCCCGGTCCGGCACCTCAGACCCAGCACCTCAGGCCCGGCCTGGCACCTCAGGCCCGGTCCGGCGCGGCGCCGTCAGGGGACGCCGGCCAGCCTCAGCAGGGCCGCCGTCGCCGCGGCGGCGACCACGACCACCACGAACGGCGCCTTCCGCCACGCCAGCACCCCCGCCACCAGCACCCCCGCCGGCCGCGCGAAGCCCGCGAAGCCGTGGCCCTCCGTCAGCGCGCTCACCGCGACCAGCGCCGCCAGCAGCACCACCGCCGCCAGCGCCATCAACCTCTCTGCCCGCGGCGACAGCTTCACCCGGCTGCGCAGCACCGGGCCGGCGAACCGGAACGCGAACGTCCCCAGCGCCAGCACGACCGTGCCGACCAGCAGTTCCACCCCGTCCATCAGCCCACCTCCTGCAGTTCCGGCTCCTTCGCCAGTGCCCCCACCACGACGCCCGCCAGCGCGAGCAGCACCGGCAGCCCGGCCGGCAGGAACGGCGTCGCGGCCAGCGCGACGACCACCCCGATCAGCACCGGCAGCCGTGCCGCGCGGTCCCGCAGCGACGGCAGGACCAGGGCCAGCAGCACCGCCGGGAAGGCCGCGTCGAGGCCGAACACGCTCGTGTCGCTGATCGCCGTCCCCGCGAACGCGCCGGCCAGCACGCCGGCGTTCCAGAACACGAAGATCCCCAGTCCGCAGGCCCAGTACGCCGCGCGGCGGCGCCGGGCCTCGTCCTGGGCCATGGCGAACGCGACCGTCTCGTCACTCATCAGGTGACTGCCGAGCAGCCGGGCCCAGCGCTCCCCGACGACGTCGCCGACGGCGAAGCCGAACGGCAGGTGCCGCGCGTTGGCCAGCAGGCCGGCCAGCACGGCCGCGAACGGGTTGCCGCCCGCGGCCACGATCCCGATGAACATGAACTGCGACGCCCCCGCGAAGACCAGCAGCGACATCAGCATCGGCAGCCACAGCGGGAAGCCGGAGCTCACCGCGATGGCGCCGTAGGAAACCCCCACGAGACAATCGGCGAGACAGACCAGGCCGATGTCACGGGCGAGGGCCCGATCGAGTGTTCGCCATATCGAACGCATGTGTTCTATAGTGAACACAGGCCCTCGCGTTCGTCAAGGCGAACATAACGACCGATGGAGCGAACAGCAATGTCGCAGGAAACGACGGGCGCGCCCCTGGAGATCATCGCGGCGTCCTTGCGCCGCGAACGGACCCGCGCGGGCTTGTCCCTGACGGAGGTCGCGCGCCGCGCCGGCCTGGCCAAGTCGACGCTGTCCCAGCTCGAGTCCGGCACCGGCAACCCCAGCGTCGAGACGCTGTGGGCGCTCGGCGTCGCCCTCGACGTCCCGTTCTCCCGGCTGGTCGAGCCCGAACGGCCCAAAGTCCGCGTCATCCGCGCGGGCAAGGGGCCGACGGTGTTCGCCGAGCACGCCGACTACGCGTGCACGCTGCTGTCGGCCTGTCCCCCGGCCGCGCGACGGGACATGTACCTCATCCGAGCGGAACCCGGCACGCCGCGGAGGTCCGATCCGCACATGACGGGCGTGATGGAGCACATCGTGCTGTGCGCGGGCCGCGCCCGGGTGGGCGTGCAGGAGGCCCCGGAGGAGCTGAACCCCGGCGACTACATTTCGTATCCGGGCGACGTCCCGCACATCTTCGAAGCCCTCGAGCCGGGGACGTACGGCGTCGAGATCTCCGAGTACATCTAGTCAGTCGTCCTCGTCGGGGGCGGCCGCACCGCCCCGCCGATCGGCGAGCCACTGCCGCGCCATGGCCGCGAGCGCCACCCCGGTCATGGCGACGGAGCCGATCATGTCCGGCGTGGAAGCCTGCGACTCGGCCGGCTCGAAGTGCGGGTGGTCCTCGGTGGTCACGGTGTGCTCGTGCGCGGGCTCCGCCTTGGCTTCGTTCTTGGCTTGCGCGGCCTCCCAGAGCTTGACGCCGGGCTCGGCGAGATCGGCACCGTCTTCGGCGAGCTTCTCGGCGACCGTCTGTTCACCCTTGAGCTTCTCGGCGAGGTCCTCCATCCGCTGTTCACGCTCGGCGGGCGTATCGGGGCCGACCTCCCAGCCGTCCTTGTCGTCGTACCGGGCGACGACCTCGCTGTCGTCGAAGTCCGTGTTCCACGGACCGGCGGCGGCGTCGCCGGCTTCGTGCTCGCGCGGGGCCTGCTCGGGCTTGTCCGGGGCGTCGCGGTCGAGGGCCAGTTCGCCGGTCTCGGGGTCGAATTCGCCGCTGAAGGGGTTGAGGGCTTCGGGTTCCCGCTGCTCGGCGGCCTCGGTTTCGGAGGGTTGATCGCCACGCTCGGCTTGTTGCTCGGCCGCTTCGTTCTGACGCTCGGCCGCTTCGTTCTGACGTTCGGCTGCTTCGTTCTGGCTCTCGGCTGCTTCGTCGAGACGCTCGTTTTGGCTCTCGGCCGCTTCGTTCTGGCGCACGGTGGCTTCGTCGCGACGCTCGTTCTGCCGTTCGGCTGCCTCGTCGCCACGCTCGGCTGGGCGCTCGCTTTGCTCGGCCTGGCTCTCAGTCTGCTGCTCGGCAGCCTGACCGCTCGCGTCGGTCTCAGTGGCGACCACGCTTTCCTGCGGCGCGGCGGCCTGCTCGCTCTGAGGCTTCGCCTCAGGGGACGACCAGTTGCCTTCCCACCCCGGCCCCCGCGGCTTCAGCTCCAACTCGAGCTCATCATCCTCAGGCGGCGGCTGGTTATCGGCCGAGTCGGGGTTCTCGGCATCGTTTCGAGCCGCGTCATCCGCGCCGGTTTCCGTGTCGTCGGCCTGGGCGTCGTCGGTCTCCGCCGCCTCAGACTCCGCCTCGGCAGCCTCAGCCTCCGCGGCCTCAGCCTCCGCGGCCTCAGTCTCCGCGGCCTCAGTCTCCGCGGCCTCGGTCTCCGCGGCCTCGGTCTCCGCGGCCTCGGTCTCCGCGGCCTCGGTCTCCGCAGCCTCAGTCTCCGCAGCCTCAGTCTCCGCGGCCTCAGTCTCGGCCGCCTCAGATTCCGCGGCCTCAGTCTCGGCCGCCTCAGATTCCGCGGCCTCAGTCTCGGCCGCCTCAGTCTCCGCGGCCTCGGTCTCCGCAGCCTCGTTCTCGGCAGCCTCGTTCTCTGCCGCCTCAACTTCTGCGGCCTCGGTCTCCGCAGCCTCCGACTCCGCCGCCTCAGACTCTCCGGTCTCCGCCGCCTCAGGCTCTCCGGCCTCCGCCGCCTCGGGCTCTGCGGCCTCGGGCTCCTCGGCCTCCGCGTCGCCGGTCTCCTCCCCTTGCGCGGAAGGAACCTCGCTGTCGTCCGGGTCGTCGGCTTCCTGGGGTCCCGTGCCGGGAGGCTCGCCGTCCTGCCCGTGATCGGCCGCCGGTGGGTTGTCGGCGTCGTCCGCCTGGTCCGGTGGGGGTGGGTCGTCCGACTCCGTCTCGTCGTCGGCTTCCTGTGGGCCGCTCCGGTCGGCCGATTCCGGCTCCTCGGCGCCCTGGCCCGGGTCGTCGGCTTCGGAACCCTCGGCCCCCTCGGAACCTTCAGGACTCTCCGGCGCTTCGCTCGTCTCGTTCATTCTTCACTCTTCTTGCCGAACTTGCGCTCGATCTTCGCGAGCGCCGCGTCCGCCTGGATCTTCCAATGCTCTCGGTTCTCGTAAAGGTCCCGCGCCACCGGGGTGATCGCGGCCGCGATCTCGCCGCCCACCGTGTTCGCGACCTCCACCGCGACGTCGGCGCGGACGTCCTCCCGGGCCTCGAGCTCTTCGTCGTCGGCCTCCTGCATGCCCTCGGCCGGCCTCACTTCGTCCGGTTCGTCGGACGCGCCGGAGACTTCGCCGGTTTCCTTCACCGCGCGCCCCCTCCCAGCTTGAGCACCGCCGCCGCCCAGCTGTTGGGCAGGTTCAAGAACCCCGCCGCGTGCAGCAGCCGCTTGCCCGGGTCCGGTTCCCGGCTGAGCTTCCGGACCGCCGTGTCGATCGGCGTCGGCCGTACCGTGCCGAGCACCGTCGGGTCGTCGTCGCGCCAGCATTCGGGGCGGTCGAGCAGCTCGGCCAGCTGCTCGGCGCGGGTGCGGCCCTCCAGCACCAGGCCGCGCGCCGCCCACGATTCCGTTGCCGGGTGCGGTGTGTCGTCCCGGCCCTCCCGGGGTTTCAACGCCCTCTTGACGTCGAACCAGCGGTAAGTGCCCGCCTGCCACCGGACTTCCGGGAACGCGCACCCCGGCTCGCCGTTCAGCGTGCGCGTGGCACTGGCCGCCAGGTGCGCGACGAACTCGCCGGGTGCGTTGTACTCCGCGATGCCCGCGTAGCGTGCGTCCACCGCGGCCTGGATGCGGTGGGCCACCGCGCATTCCAGTGTCTGCTCGTCGAACGAACGCCGCAGCGAGGCGAGCCAGCCCCGGTCCGGTTCGGGAGCCCGGCGGCCGGTGATGTGCGCGACCGTCAGCAATTCCAGCCACAGCACCAGCTTCGGGTCGGCGTCCGCCCGGTGCGCGGCTTCGCTGATCCGGCCCAGCGTGCACGGCGAGGCTGCGCACAACCGTCCACATGCGGCACTCCGGCGCGCGACCACGGGTGGCGACTTCGACACCCGTGCGGTGTCCTCGGCGCCTTCGTTCAGCGGCATCCGCAGCCGCAGGGGCCGGTCCATGCCGTCGGTGAACACCGCGGCCCGGCCCGGCGGCAACGTCACGACGTGGCGGGACTGGGCCTCGCTCAGGTTCATCGTCGCGCCGACCGCCAGCCGGTCGTCCTCGGCGGGCAGGCGGTGCAGGATCTTGCACGCGGTGTTCTTGATGACGTCCGGCACGATCTTGCCCGGGATCTGTTCGGCGACGACGATCCCTTCGCCGTACGCGCGGATCTCCGCCAGCAGCGACGTGAACAGCTCCACCGCGTGCTCGGCCGGGCTGCCCGGCTCGGCGCGCTTCAGCAGCCGGTGCGCCTCCTCCAGCACCAGGACGTGCTTCAGCCCGCGTGCGCCGTGCCGGTGGTGGACGCGCAGGTGCTCGAACAGCCGGATCAGCACCGCCCCGATGAAGAACGCCTTATCGGCGTCGGAGCCGATGTCCTCGATCTCCAGCACGACGTTGCCCCGCAGCAGGGCCGCCACGTCCAGGGGGTGCCCGCCCTCGAAGAACCGGCCCGGCGTGCCCAGCCGCAGCGAGCCGATCCGGACGTCGACGAAGCCGCGGACGTTGTCGGCGACCTCCTTGCCGTAGCCGATGCCCTTGACCACCTCGATCGCGGTCGCCTGCAGGTCGCCGAGGCTCGGGTACTTCACCGGGCCGACGCGTCCGCGCACCTGCCCGGTCACGGTGTCCCAGCCCTGGTCGGCGTAGCACCGGGTCAGCGCCTGCGCCAGGACCTGCGGAAACGGCTCGTCGGCGTCGAAGGCGGCCAGGAACAGCGCGCGGACGAGGTCCAGGTGCGTCTGCAGCGGGAAGCCTTCGACGGGCTCGAGCGGGTTGAGCCCGCCGGGGTAGGCCGCCGGGTCGCCGGGCCGGATCACCGTCACCAGGCCGTCGGCGCCCAGCCGGCCCGCCATCGCCGCGTACTCGGCCTTCGCGGGCTCGATCACCAGCCACGGCACCCCGGCGCGGTGCAGTCCTTCCAGGAGGTGCCGCACGGTCTGGGACTTGCCCGAACCGGTGGCCCCGGCGACGAACGTGTGCCGGTTGAGCGTGTCCAGCGCGACGCCGAACTCCCCGACCGGCCGGTCGGCGTCGTCGAGCACCGTGCCCAGCGGGACGTCACCGGTGTACTCGGGCGTGACATCGAACAATGGCGGCTCGGTCATCCGGATGCCCGGCAGCTCCCGCCGCGGCGGCCGCGCGACCGCCGCGACGAGCTCGCCGGTCGCCCGGAACGGCGAACTCAGGGCGCCGTTTTCGACGGGCTTGTCCCACACTTCGGCGAACCCGGCGCAGTCGGTGCCCGGCGTCAGCACGTACGGCAGTGCGTCGAGGTCGCTGGCGCTGCACAGCAACGCGGCCGCCGCGCGGGTCGCCGCCTCGTCCGGGCCACCGACCAGCACGTGCACGCTCCACAGGCCCGCCGGCTGGGCACGCGAGAGCTCACGGAAGCGGCCTTCCGCGCGCAGCAGGGCGATCCGGTCGGGCTCGGAGTTCTCCCGCTGCCGCAGCCGCGGCATCGTGGTCTCCAGCCCGAGCAGCTCGCGTTCGATCGCCTCGGCACCCACCGGTTCCGCCACGACCAGCCAGGCGAACGCGCCGGGCATGTGGGCGACGTAGTCGTCGAAGCCGCCCCGGCCGGGCGCTTCGGCACCGGACTGGGGTGTCCACAGTGGATCGGAGCCGCCCGTGCAGCGGGTCCAGGACGGCAGCGCCGCCCACCGCCGCGCGATTTCCGCGGTGTCCGCCGCCCGGCCGAGCCCACCCGGCGGGTACAGCACCGGAACGACGCCGTCCTCCTTCGCGCGCGCCACCGGAGAGTGCGGCCGGCCCCCGACCAGGACGCGCAGCGCCCGGCTGCCCTCCGGACGCTCCCACGCCACGGCGAAGGCCGCGTCCGGGCCACGGAACCGCAGGTCGGCGTGCGCTGCGGACAGCGCGGCGAACAGCTGCGCCGGCGAGCGCCCGCCGGTCTCGTCGGGCCGGTCCGACCCCGCCGCGAAGTCGTCGCCGCGCGGGATGGCCAGCAGGTCGTGGAACGCGAACCCCTCCAGCACGGCGGGCCTCAGCCGATGCGGGGGCGATCGGCGACCCGGTCGAGCAGCACGGTACCCGGATTGCAGTCGCCGGTCAGCACCCGCCGGCCCGACGACCCGTTCTCGACCATCACGTACGCCGTCGGCGCGAGCCCCTGCAGGGCGGTCGGCTCGACCTCGAACTCGTACACGCGAGCCGCGGTCACCCCGCGGTTCTGGGAGTCGGCCTCGGATTGGGAGACCGTCTCCGACCAGTTCTGCTCCCGGCTGTGGGTCGTGGTGTTCGTGGTGCTCCACGAGCTGCTCGAGCTCGAACTCGAGCCACCCGGCCCCGTCGAGCCCCCGGACGACCCGCCGTAGGTGTAGCCCCGGGACCGCTGCATGCCCACCGAGCCGCCCTCGGTCGAGGCGGTGCCGTGGGTCAGCGTCCGCCCGACCTGGAGGGTCAGCTGCGACAGCTCGAACTTGTGCCCGCGGCCGATGAACTCCGCGGCGTTGTTCGCCTCGTCGCCGTTGCCGAGCTGCATCAGCAGGGTGACGGTGCCCGCGGCGCCGAGCAGCTTCTGCATGTCGTCGCGCAGGTGCTGGACGAGGAAGATCAGCCGGACGCCCGCGCGGCGCGCCTGGCGCGCCATGGCCTCGAGCGATTCGAGCCCGATCTGGTCGGCCCCCGCGACGATCAGCGTCTCGCGGCCGGTCGACTCGCGCGTGTGCAGCTCCTGCAGCGTGCGGTGGAAGACGAGGTGCTCGACGAGCCGGCGGTGCCGGCCGGTCTTCGACCGGGTCGCGACGACGGAGTACCCCCGCACGGGCCACAACGCGCGGAAGCCCGCCGTCGTCTGCTTCTCCGACGCGCGTTCCGCCCTGGCCAGCCCGCGCAGCTCGCCTTCGAGCGCCTGGAGCTCGTTGCGGGTCTGCTCGGTGCCGCCGACGGTGTCCACATAGGAGTTGAGCTTGCGCACCTCGTCCGGCGAAAGGGTGTCGTCGGAACCCGCGTCGTAGACCCGGCGGAACACCTGCAGCCCGGCGACGACCTTGGCGAAGGTGGGCGGGCCGCTCAGCCGCTCGCCGACGGCGGTGAGCAGGTCGATGTGCAGCCCGCGCAGGTCCGCGCCGAACTGGGTGCGGTTCATCGTGTGCATGGTCTCGGCGATCACCTCGGCCAGCTCCGTGGCGTCGAGGTCGGCGATGATGCCGAGTTCGGCGAGGTCGCGGGGCAGCTCCTGGACGGCGACGGCGTAGCCCTTGCCCGCCGCCGCGACGGCGAGGTTGTCCCCCACCGCGAGGTCGGTGAAGTCGAGCAGGAAGACCGACGAGCCGGCGGCGAGCTGCGTCGACCCGACGGTCATGAGCAGGCTCGCCCAGCCGTCCTCGGTGCCGCCGAAGACGTCGATCCGGGCCGGGCGGGAGGTCAGCTGGACCGGGTACCAGCGCATCGCCGCCGCCACCCGCTGCGCCTCCCGCCGGTCGTGGTCGGCGACGCGCTGCTGCCACGAGGTGTAGGCCTGGTTGTAGCGCTCGACGGCGTCGTTGTAGCGCGTGGTGTAGTCGCGCTTCATCACGCTGAACCGGCGCCGGGTGCGGAGGAGGTTCAAGACCGCCAGCAGGACGCCGATGCCGAGCACGACCCAGCCCGTCACCTCGACGGCGACCGGGACCTGCTTGGCCACGGCGCTCACCATGCCGGCGGCCATCAGCGAGATCACGAAGGCCAGCACGACGTAGCCGAGCAGCCCGAGCCACGCCCGCTTGCTGCGCTTCTCCCGCAGCTGGTAGTCCTGCGGCGCGTACACCTGTTCCGCCACCGGCGGGGTGTTCGCCTCCGGGCTGACCGACGCGGGCACGGGCTTGACGAACTCCCAGCCCCACCGCTCGGTCGGCTGGAACAGCCGCTCCCACATCTCCGTCGTCCGCCCGGCCACGACCACGTCCCGCCCCTGCACAGCGCCTCCGGTCCTCGCCCCGCCCGTGTCGGGGGCCATTGTGCCGGATGGTCTAACCCGGTGTGACACTTTCCCCCGGTTTTGTCCATACTGACCGTCGCTCGATGTCGATCACGCAGGGGGAACCATGTCCGACCAGTACCCGCCGAACCCGCCGCAGTGGATGCCCGGGGTGCAGGCCGCGCCGAAACCGACGGGCCGGAACGGCTTCGCGACCGCGTCGCTGATCCTCGGGCTCCTCGGCCTCTGCGGCCTGTCCCTGATCCCCGCCCTGGTCCTGGGGATCGTGGCGCTGGTCCAGATCGGCCGGACCGGGCAGTCCGGGCGCGGCATGGCCATCGCCGGCATCGTGCTGAGCCTGCTGTGGGCGGGCGGGCTGACCGCGGGCGTCATCTACATCACCGACAAGGCCAAGACGACGGGGACGACACCCACGATCGTGGGACTCAAGGTCGGCGAGTGCTACAACACCCCGGACGGCTACGGCCTGGACGCGACGAAGGCCGACTGCGCGAAACCGCACGACGGCGAAGTGTTCGACACCGTGCCGCTGACCGGCTTCCTCAAGGGCGAGTACCCGGGCGAGGACTACCTCGAAAAGCAGGCGAAGACCGGCTGCGAGGCCCGCCGCACCGCCAAGTTCGGGGCGGCGTACAGCCCACCGGTCGAGGCCGACCTCGGCGTCTTCTACCCGGACTCGAAGGCCTGGCTGGCCGGGAAGTCCACCGCGGTCTGCACCCTGCAGGCGTCCTCGAGCCAGCAGTTCACGGCCCCGCTGGGTCGCTGAACGAGGTCCGGCTCACGGCGCGAGGGCGGCCGCCTGATCGGCCGGCACCCGCACCACCGGATGGCCGGGTCCACGCCGCAACATCGGCGGCGTGGACCCGGATGCTCTCGTTACCAGCCGCGCTCGGCGAGGCGGTGGGGCTCCGGGAGCTCCTCGACGTTGATGCCGACCATCGCCTCGCCCAGGCCGCGCGACACCTTGGCCAGGACGTCCGGGTCGTCGTAGAACGTCGTCGCCTTGACGATCGCCTCGGCGCGCTGGGCCGGGTTGCCGGACTTGAAGATGCCCGAGCCGACGAACACGCCCTCGGCGCCGAGCTGCATCATCATCGCCGCGTCGGCCGGGGTGGCGATGCCGCCCGCGGTGAACAGCACCACCGGCAGCTTGCCGGCCTGCGCGACCTCGCGCACCAGCTCGTACGGCGCCTGCAGCTCCTTCGCCGCCACGAACAGCTCGTCCTCCGGCAGCGACGTCAGCCGGCGGATTTCCTGCCGGATCTGGCGCATGTGGGTGGTCGCGTTGGAGACGTCGCCGGTGCCGGCCTCGCCCTTGGAGCGGATCATCGCCGCGCCCTCGGTGATGCGGCGCAGGGCCTCGCCGAGGTTGGTCGCACCGCAGACGAAGGGCACCGTGAACGCCCACTTGTCGATGTGGTTGGCGTAGTCGGCCGGGGTGAGGACCTCGGACTCGTCGACGTAGTCGACGCCGAGGGACTGCAGGACCTGCGCCTCGACGAAGTGGCCGATGCGCGCCTTGGCCATCACCGGGATCGAGACGGCTTCGATGATGCCGTCGATCAGGTCGGGGTCGCTCATCCGGGCGACGCCGCCCTGGGCGCGGATGTCGGCGGGCACGCGCTCGAGGGCCATCACCGCGACCGCGCCGGCGTCTTCGGCGATCTTGGCCTGCTCGGCGGTGACCACGTCCATGATCACGCCGCCCTTGAGCATCTCGGCCATGCCGCGCTTCACCTTGGCGGTGCCGGTGACGGACTGGACAGTGCCGGTGGAGGGGGCGGTCTGCTGCTCGGACACGACGGGGCCTTTCCACAAGGAGAACAGGGGGTGACGAGTCCGAGAGTAGGTCGGCGGTGGACCCTTCAAGCAGGCCAGTACGCGGGTATCTCAGCAGTCCACTTCGCCGGTGCCCGCGACCAGGGCTTCCGCCAGCGAAGTGCGCACGTAGAGCACGTGACGTCCCGCACGATGCCGGTTGACCAGGCCCGCAGCGTTGAGTATGCCGAGGTGCTGCGACACCGCCCCGGCGCTCAGCCCGCTCCGGCGGGCCAGCTCCGCGGTGGACGCCGGCGCGGCCAGCTCGGTCAGCAGCATCGCGCGGCCGCGGCCCACCACGGCGGCCAGCGCGCCGGGCGCGGTGGCCGTGCCGGTCTCCCACAGCGTGGCGATCCCGCGCGGCGGGTAGCGCAGCACCGGCTGCCAGCGCGCGTCGGTCTTGGAGAACACCCGCGGCCAGACGAACGCCGAGGGCACCAGCACCAGGCCGCGCCCGTCGAGCGGGACGGCCGCGTGCAGGTGCCGGTGCGCCACCGTGAGCGTGCCGTCCTGCCAGCGGACCAGCGGGGTGAGGTCGTTGAACAGTTCGGCGGCGCCGCCCTGGGCCAGCAGCCGGGACCGGTACAGCACGTCGGCCTCGAGCAGCGCGCGGATCCGCGGCCAGTCGGGGGCCAGTACGAGGTGCCAGTACTGCTCCATCAGGCTCGCGAGCCGGTCGAGGCCCGCCTCCGGCTCGCGGTGGAGGCGGGTCAGTGCGGGCGAGCGCGGCCCGGCCAGCGCGTCGAGCTCGCGCCGGACCAGGCGGGCGGGCACGTCCCGCAGGTCGGCGAGTTCGTCGGCCAGTTCGGGCAGCGGCGTCGACGGCGTGCCGGCCAGGAACCCGGGCAGGTGCCGCAGCGGGACGAGGTCGCGCAGCAGCCCGATGTCGAGGCCGGCTTCGGTCAGCGCCGCCGTGGCGCGCTTGATCCACGGCAGGTGCAGCGCGTGCTGCCCCGGGGAGTTCAGGACGCGGACGCTCGCGACGATCTCCCAGGCCGGGGAGAACGCGAACCGGGTGTGCGCCAGGTCCTCTGTGGAGAATGCCAGATCGAGCACGCGCTGCCTCCCTGCACGAAGTCCGCGCAGTCTAAGTAGCTCCGATGTGGACGGTCGAGCGGGGCCCGGAAAGCCCTTGCGGGAAGGCGAAAACCCCGTCCGGGTCGTACTTCCGGGCGACGGCACGCAGCCGCGGCAGGTTCACCCCGTAGTACGCCTGCGCCCAGTTCGGCATGTCGGGGTCGAGGTAGTTGACGTACCCGGTGGTGCCGAACTCGGGCCCCAGCCCGTCGCGCACGGCGGCCAGCGCGCGCCGGGCCTCGGCCTCGCCGCCGTCTTCGGGCGCGGCGCCGTGCAGGAACTGGAAGCTCGCCAGGGCGGACCGGTGCGGGAACGCCGTCTCGCGGGCGCCGACGCGGGCGATCGCACCGCCGGCGGAGTCGATGAGGGCGCCGACGCGCGGGAACCGGGTCAGCACCTCGACGACCGCGGCCGGGTCGTCGACGGGCCGCCGCAGCATGCGCGAGGTGCCGACGTACGCCGCCCGCGCGGCGACCGCCCCGGGCCGGGCCTCGTGGTCGTCGAACGACCGCAGCGCGCTCAGGTGGTCCTGCGTCCGCGCCTCCCGCTCGGCGGGAGCGGTGCCCACGCGGCGGACGAGGTCGTCGAGCAGCGGCTTCAGCCGGGCCTCGGTGCCGAGGAACGTCCCGCTGGTTTCGGCGGTCGCCGCGCCGATGTTCACCCCCGACCACAGCTCGTCCGGCATCCCTGGCAGCCATTCCTGCCAGCCGGCCAGCAACGCGGCCTGGGTGCCCGCCGGGAAAGTGAGCTTGTAGGTGACGACGTCGGCGCTGGGCACGGTCGAGAAGGTGAACCCGGTGACGATCCCGAAGTTGCCGCCGCCCCCGCCGCGCAGCGCCCAGAACAGGTCCGGCTCGGCCGCCCTCGACACCGTGCGCACCCGGCCGTCGGCGGTGACGATCCGCGCCGCCTCCAGGTGGTCGCACGTCAGCCCGTGCTTGCGGTCGACCAGGCCGACACCGCCGCCGAGGGCGAGCCCGGCGATGCCGACGGTTTCGCACGAGCCGGCCGGCAGGACCCGCCCGTGCGCGGCGAGCGTCGCCGCGATCGGCCCCAGCCGGGCGCCCGCCCCGATCGCCGCGCGGCCGTCCGGGCGCACGTCGATGCCGGAGAACCGGCTGAGGTCCACCACGATCCCGCCGTCCACAGTGGAATAGCCGGGGTAGCTATGCCCGCCGCTGCGGGCGGCGACCGGCAGCCCGTGCCGGGCGGCGAACCCGACCGCGGCCTGGACGTCTTCGACGCGCGCCGCGCCGACGACCGCGGCCGGCACCCGGTCGTCGTACATCGTGAAGAAGCCCTGCTTGGCCTCCGGGTAGCCCGGGTCGCCCGGCCGGAACAACGGCCCCGAAAGCCGCTTCCGGAGCCGCTCCCAGTCGTCCGGCGGGGGCCACCCCGCCAGGCCCGCCACCGGCACCGCCCCGGAAATGCGCAAGAAAGCCCGCCTGTCCATGACCACTCCCCCTCGCACCGCACTTCCCCCGGGGCATTCGGCTGGTCCCGGAGGCCTTGCCTTGCCGTGACCAGGGTAGCGGGTGTGTGATCGAGGACACATCCCGTACACCAGCCGTTCGCCGAGGAGTCGTCATGGCAGACAAACAAGCCAAGAACGCCGACACCGGGGCCGCCGTCGCTGTGGACGACCCCGCCAAGGTCCGCAACGTCGTGCTCGTCGGCCCGGCCGGTTCCGGGAAGACCACCCTCGCCGAAGCCCTGCTCGCCGCCTCCGGCACGGTGCCGCGGGCGGGCTCGGTGGTCGACGGTACGACGGTGTGCGACCACGACCCGGCGGCGGTCCGCCAGCAGCGCTCGGTCGGCCTTTCGGTCGCGCCGGTGCTGCACCAGGGCCACAAGATCAACCTGATCGACACGCCCGGGTACGCGGACTTCGTCGGGGAGCTGCGGGCGGGGTTGCGGGCGGCCGACGCGGCGCTGTTCGTCGTCTCCGCCTCCGAGGGCGTCGACGCGGCGACGGTCGCGGTGTGGGAGGAGTGCGCCGCGGTCGGGATGCCGCGCGCGGTCGTCGTCTCCCGGCTCGACCACCACCGGGCCGACGCGATGGCCGAGATCGCCGCCTGCCAGGCCGCGTTCGGCGCCGGGGTGCTGCCGCTGTACCTGCCCGCGGGCGACGGCCTGGTCGGGCTGATCACCCAGCGCTACTTCGACTACTCCGGCGGGCACCCGCCGACGGTCGGCGAGCCGGCCGCGGCCGACCTGGAACGGATGGCCGAGGCGCGCAACGAGCTGATCGAAGGGATCATCGCCGAGAGCGAGGACGAGTCCCTGATGGACCGCTACCTCGCCGGCGAGGAGATCGCGGAGGCCACCCTCATCGCCGACCTGGAGACCGCGGTCGCGCGCGGGTCCTTCCACCCCGTCATCCCGGTGTGCTCGACCAGCGGGATCGGCCTGGCCGAGGTGCTCGACGGCATCGTCCGCGCGTTCCCCTCCCCGCTGGAGCACCGGCCACCCGACGTCACCACGCCGGACGGCGGCGAGCACGCCGCGATCACCGCCGACCCCGCCGGCCCCCTCGCCGCGGAGGTCGTCCGGACGGCGGTGGACTCCTACGTCGGCCGGGTGTCCCTCGTCCGGGTGTTCTCCGGGACGCTGCGGCCCGAGCGGCCGGTGCACGTGTCCGGGCACGGCCTCGCCGAGCGCGGTCACGAGGACCACGACGCCGACGAGCGCGTCGCCCACCTGTATTCGCCGCTCGGCTCGTCCCTGCGGGAGGTGCCCTACTGCGTCGCGGGCGACCTCTGCGCGCTGACGAAGGTCGGCTCGGCGGAGACCGGCGACACCGTCTCCTCCCCCGACGACCCGCTGCTGATGGAGCCGTGGGCGATGCCGGAGCCGCTGCTGCCGGTGGCGGTGGTCGCGAAGACCCGCAGCGACGAGGACACGTTGGCCCGCAACCTGTCCCGTCTGGTCGCCGGCGACCCGACGCTGCGGCTGGACCGCAACGCCGAGACCGGGCAGCTGGTGCTGTGGTGCATGGGCGAGGCCCACGCCGACGTCGTGCTCTCGCGGCTGCGCGCGGGCGGCGCGGACGTCGACACCGAGCCGGTGAAGATCAGCCTGCGCTCGACGTTCAGCAAGCCGGCCAAGGGCCACGGGCGGCACGTCAAGCAGTCCGGCGGGCACGGCCAGTTCGCCGTCTGCGACATCGAGGTCGAGCCGCTGCCGCGCGGCGGCGGGTTCCAGTTCGTGGACAAGGTCGTCGGCGGCGCGGTGCCGCACCAGTTCATCCCGAGCGTGGAGAAGGGCGTGCGGGCCCAGCTGGCGCGCGGCCTCGCCGACGGCCACCCGGTCGTCGACGTCAAGGTGACCCTGGTGGACGGCAAGGCCCACAGCGTGGATTCGTCGGACGCGGCGTTCCAGACGGCGGGCGCCCTGGCCTTGCGGGAGGCCGCGGCGAACGGGCACATCACGATGCTGGAGCCGTTGGAGGAGGTGGCCATCCGGCTGCCGGACGAGCACCTCGGCACCGTCCTCGGCGACCTGTCCTCCCGCCGCGGCCGCGTGCTGGGCACCGAGGCGGGCGAAGGCGGCCGGACGGTGATCCGCGCGGAAGTCCCGGCCACGGAACTGGTCCGCTACCTGATCGACCTCCGCTCGATGACCTCGGGCACGGCGACGTTCACCCGCCGCCACGCCAGGTTCGAGCCCATGCCGGAAGGAATGGCGGTCCACTAGCCGGATCTCGCGTGATCGAGGCCGTGACTCGCGTGATCCGAGGCGGAACGGCTTCAATCACGCGAGTCACGGCTTCAAACACGCGAGTCACGGCTTCAAACACGCGGGTCGCGGCTCCGATCACGCGGGTCACGCGGTGAAGTCGAAGCCGCCGGGGCGGTTGTTGCGGTCGGCGATGAGGCCCGCCAAGGTCGCCAGGGCGATCTCGGGCGGGGTGCGGGAGCCAATGTTCAAGCCCACCGGGCGGTGGACGCGGGCGATGGCGGACTCCGGCACGCCCAGCCCCTGCAGGGCGGCGACGTGCGGGCCGGGGTGACGCGGGTTGCCGAGCACGCCTATCCAGCGCGGCTCGCCTTCGAGCGCGGCCTTGAGCACCTGCCCCAACTCGGGCCGGTGGTGGTCGGTGACGACCACGTCGGCGGACGCGTCGAGCGGCGGCAGCACCGTGTCCGCGTCGAAGCCCTCGGGCACGTCGGTGACGCGCGCGGGGTCGGGCTCGAACAGCGCCACGTGGTAGCCGAGTTCCTTCGCGAACTTCAGAAGGGACCGCGACACCGGCGACGCGAACACCGCCACCAGGGTCCGCAACCCCGGGTCGGCCGGAGCCGTGCCGTGGGCGACGTCGCAGGTTTCGCTCATGCCGCCCAGTGTGTCAGCCGCCGGCCTGCTCGCCCACCGTCACGCGGAACTGCCAGACGTCGAGCTTGCCCTTGACCAGCACCAGGTACCCGTCGCTCACCCGCAGCACGACCCGCTTCTGCGGCGACGAAGGCCGCGGCGGCCGGTGCTGCTTCGCCAGCAGGTGCGCCTCGCCGAACGCGGTGTCGCGGTCGGCGTACCCCGCCGCGTCGGCGACGCCCCAGCCGCGCCCGTCGCCCGCCCCGCCCTGCTCTTCGATGACCACCCACCACGTACTCATGCCCCTCCGACGCGGCCGGTCCGCCGGAGGTTTCAGAGTTCTTCGAGCACGCTCAGCCGGAAGTGGAACGTCGACGTCCGGCCTTCGACGATCACCACGTACCCGCCCGGGCCCCGCAGCACCTTCCGCGACTTCGGCGACCACGGGTAGGCGGGCTGGTACTCGTGCGCCAGCCGCAGGGCCTCGGCCTCGGCGGTCTCCTGGTCGGGCTGCGAAAACGTCTCCGACAGCGCCCAGTGCCGCTCCGAGGTGCGCTGCTCCTCGACCACCACCCACCAGGTCATTCCGGTTCCGCCACCGTCTCGCCGAGCGTCACGCGGAAGTGGAACGTCTGGGTCCGGCCGGTCGCGATCACCAGGTAACCGTCGCCGACCCGCAGCACCTTCCGTTCCTTCACCCCCGACGGGTGCACCGGCTCGTGCGAAAACGCCAGCCGCCGGGCCACCTCGTCGGCGTGCTCGCGATCCCCGCCCGCCGGCTTCGTCTTCGTGACGTTCCAGGTGCGCCCGTCCCCGCCGCCGCGCTGTTCCTCGACGACCACCCACCACATGTCAGACCTCCGGCTCCGCGAATTCGAAGTACTCCGGCAACGGCGCGGTCCCCGCGAGGCGGAAGTACCGCACCTTCCGCCGCCGCCGCAGCCGCAGCGTGTCGCGGACGGCGTCGTTGTGGACGCGGCGGGCGATCACCACCCGGTGCTCGGCGTCGGTCAGCTCCTCGGCCAGCTCGGCCGGCAGACCCGCCCGGTCGATGCGGCCCAGTTCCAGCGTCAGCTCGTTCTCCGCGGCTTCGCGCTCGGCCCGCGGCGCTGCCTCGGCGTGTTCCGCCGACGTCCGCAGGCCCGGGGAGCCCAGCACCGAAGCGACCGCGCGCGCCACCACGGCCCGCCGTGCCAGCGCCGCGTCCAGCGCAGCCCAGCCGGCGTCCGTGCGGACGTGCAGCCGGTCGAGCCGGTTCGCCGTCGCCACCAGGAAGAGCCCGCCCAGCAGCACGATCAGGGCGAGGAGCGGGAGCAGCCAGCCGAGCTCGCTCACCGGGCGAGCTCCCGCTCCGCCGTGGCCGCGACCCGCCGCGGGTCGGCGGCGACGGCCGTCTCGTAGACGCGCAGCACCTGCGTGGCCACCACCGACCAGTCGTACATCGTGACGCGCTCCCCCGCCGCCGCGGCCAGCGACGCGCGGCGCGCCGGGTCGCCGAGCAGCTCGCGCAGCCCGTCCGCGAGCGCGGCCGGGTCACCGGTCTCGACCAGCAGCCCGGCGCGGCCGTCGTCGAGCACCCGCCGGAACGAGTCGAGCCCGCTGGCCAGCACCGGGGTCCCGGCCGCCATCGCCTCGGTGAGGATCATCCCGAAGCTCTCGCCGCCGGTGTTGGGCGCGCAGTAGACGTCGACACTGCGCAGCGCCTGGGCCTTCGTGGCGTCGTCGACCTGGCCGAGCAGCTCCAGGTGCGGAGCCAGCTCCGGACCGGCGTCACGGCGCAGCTGGTCATCGTCGCCGCGGCCGACCACGACCAGCCGCAGGTCCTCGAACTCCGGCAGGATCCGCCGCAGCGCTTCCAGCAGCACGCCCATGCCCTTGCGCGGCTCGCCGAACCGGCCGACGAAGCCGACCGTGCCGCCGGCCCGCGGATAGCCGGGCAACGGCGATGCCGAGGAGAAGAACTCGACGTCGACGCCGTTCGGGATCTCCACGGCGTCGCCGCCCGCGTGCTCGACCTGGACGCGGCGGGCCAGCGCGGACACCGCGATCCGCGCGGTGATCTTCTCCAGCAGCGGCCGCAGTACCGGCTGGAAGGCCGAGAGCGTGCGCGAGCGGGTGGTCGCGGTGTGGAAGGTCGCCACGATCGGGCCGTCGGCGATCAGCAGCGCCAGCAGGGACAGGCTCGGCGCGGCCGGTTCGTGCAGGTGCAGGACGTCGAAGTCGCCTTCGCGGATCCAGCGCCGCACCCGCGCGTACGACACCGGGCCGAACTGCAGCCGCGCGACCGAGCCGTTGTACGGGATGCCGAGCGCCTTGCCCGCCGGGTGCACGAACTCGGGCAGCTCCGCGTCCTCGTCCGCGGGCGCCAGCACGGACACCTGGTGCCCGCGCGCGAGCAGCGCCTTCGTCAGGTCGATGACGTGCCCCTGGACCCCGCCCGGCACGTCGAAGGAGTAGGGGCACACGATCCCGACCCGCATCGGCCGCGTGGCCACCGCTCAGCTCGCTTCTTCGAGGCTTGCCTGCTCGGCGGCCTCGAGGTCGGCGGGCCAGAACTTCTGCACCATGTGCCAGTCGGCCGGGTGCGCGGCGATGTCGCCGGCGAAGATGTCCGCCAGGGCCTGGGTCGCCGCCGGGACCTCGGCGCGGGCGGTGACGCGGATGCGCGGGTGCAGCCGGATCTGCCAGCCGTCCTCGGTGAACCAGCAGCCGGCCGGGATCAGCGCGGCCCCGGTCGTCGCGGCCAGCCGCGCCGGGCCCCCGGGGAAGCGGGCCTTCTCGCCGAAGAACTTCACCGGGATGCCGCTGGTGGTCAGGTCGCGGTCGCCGACCAGGCAGACGGCCTTGTTCTCGCGCAGGCGCTTCAGCAGCACGCGCATCGCCGAACTGTCACCCGTGAGGGGGACGATTTCGAAGCCGAGCGACTCCCGGTATTCGACGAACCGGCGGTAGAGCGATTCGGGCTTCAGCCGTTCGGCCACGGTGGTGAACCCGCCGAGGTAGTCGGCCAGCCAGACGCCGGCGACGTCCCAGTTGCCGCTGTGCGGCAGCGCCATCACCGCGCCGTTGCCCTCGGCCAGCGCCGCATCCAGGTTCTCCACGCCGGTGATCGACGCCGCGACCCTGGTGCTGACCTCCTTGTGGTCCATCGACGGCAGCCGGAACGTCTCGTGCCAGTACCGCGCGTACGAGCGCATCGCCCGCCGGGTGAGCTCGTCGAGCTCGACCTGGTCGGCCTGCGGCACCACGCGGGCGAGGTTCGCGCGCAGCTGCCGCACGCCCCCGCCGTCGCGGCGGACGGCGAGGTCCGCGCCGAGCGAGAACACTGTGCCGCCGAACCCGGCGGGCAGCCAGCCGGCGAGCTTCCACCCGGCCGCGTAGCCGAAGGCGCTCAACCGCTCGCTGAACCTGCTCATGCGGGCTGCTCCCCGGCGGCCGCGCGGGCCGCCTTCGCCACCGCGGCCGTCCGCTGCAGCAGCGTGATCACCGACAGCACCGCGAGCAGCCAGAGCGTCACGTCCACGGTGTACGGGATGCCGAAGCCGTGCAAACCGGTGCCGACCAGGGCGATGATCAGCCGCTCCGCGCGCTCGACGAGCCCGCCGTCGACCGGCAGGCCGGAGGCGTCCGCGCGGGCCTTGACGTAGGAGATGACCTGGGCGAGCACCAGGCACAGCAGCGCCGCGGCGGCGGCCGGCCGATTGTCGTCGACGACGAAACACCACCAGGCGATGGCGGCGAACAGCGCGCCGTCGACCAGCCTGTCGCAGGTCGCGTCGAGCACCGCGCCGAACGGGGTGCCGTAGCCGCGGGCGCGGGCCATGGCGCCGTCGAGCAGGTCGAGCATGGCGAAGCCCCACACCGTGAAGGTGCCCCACAGCAGGTGGTCGGCCGGGAAGAAGGCCAGCGCGCAGACGACCGCGCCGGCGGTGCCGAGCACGGTCATCACGTTGGGGGTCAGCCCGGCGCGGACCAGCGCCTGGCCGATCGGATCGGTGACGCGGGAGACGGAGGCACGCGCGAAGATATTGAGCATCGGTTCGTCGAGGCACCTGGCTACGAGGGTCGGGTGGGCGAATGCAGCCTATCCACCCGCCTCGGCGAACCCGACGCGCCGCCCCGGGTCAGCCCGATTTCGTCAGCTCGCCCTCGTGCTCCCGCGCCGCTTCGGCGGCCGCAGCGGCGGCGCACTTCGGCGAGAGCTGTCGGCGGATCGCGGCACTGATCTCGCCGAGCGCCGTCACCTGCTCCGGCGTCAGCGGGTCGAACAGGCTTTCCCGGACGGCCTCGACGTGGCCCGGCGCGGCCGCTTCGAGCGCGGCGAAGCCGGTGTCGGTGAGCACCGCCCAGGCGCCGCGCTTGTCGGTCGGGCAGGCCTCGCGCCGCACCCACCCGTTCGCCTCCAGCCGCGCGACGGCGTGCGAAAGGCGGCTGCGGGACGCCTGCCGGGCGTCGGCGAGCTCGCTCATCCGCAGCCGGCGGCCTTCGGCCTCCGAGAGCGCGACGAGGACTTCGTAATAGGTGTGCGGCATGCCCGAGTCGTGCTGCAGCTGCCCTTCGAGGTGCGCGCTGAGCATGCGGGTGGCCGCGTTGAACTCACGCCAGACGCGCTGTTCGTCGTCGCTGAGCCATCGGGTTCCGGACATGACCCCATCATACTCTCGGTTGAACACTCAATCAGGAGTTTTCCCCGGTCGGACCACCTGTCACCAGGCGTCGGCCAGCAGGTCCCGCGTCTCCCCCAGCAGCTGCGGGAGCACCTTCGTCTGGCCGATGACCGGCATGAAGTTCGCGTCCCCGCCCCACCGCGGCACCAGGTGCTGGTGCAGGTGCGCGGCGATCCCCGCGCCCGCGATGTGGCCCTGGTTCAGCCCGATGTTGAACCCGTGCGCGCCGGACACGCCGCGGATCACCTTCATCGCGTGCTGGGTGAACTCGGCGACCTCGCGCGTCTCCTCGGCCGTCAGTTCGGTGTAGTCCGCGACGTGCCGGTACGGCACCACCATCAGGTGCCCCGGGTTGTACGGGTACAGGTTCAGCACCGCGAACACGAGCTCGCCGCGCGCGACGATCAGGCCGGTTTTGTCGTCCAGCGCCGGGATCCGGCAGAACGGGCAGCCGGTGTCGCCGTCGTCGTCCGGCTTGTCCTGGCCCTTGATGTAGGCCATCCGGTGCGGGGTCCAGAGACGTTGGAAGGCGTCCTGGACCCCGATGCCCTGCTGCTCGACGAGCTCGGGACCCTCACTCACCGAACGACCGTCTCCAGCGCGTCGGCCGACGGCGACGCGTTTTCCCGGCGCGCGACCCACTCCGCGATGGCCTCGACCGCCTTTTCCACCGGCACGCCGTTGATCTGGCCGCCGTCGCGGAAGCGGAACGACACCGCGCCCGCCTCGACGTCCTTGGCGCCGGCCAGCAGCATGAACGGCACCTTCTGCGTGGTGTGCGTGCGGATCTTCTTCTGCATCCGGTCGTCGCTCGCGTCGACCTCGGCGCGGATCCCCTTGGCGCGCAACGCCTTCTCGACGTCCTGCAGGTACTCGACCTGGTCGGCGGTGATCGGGATGCCGACCACCTGCACCGGCGAAAGCCACGCCGGGAACGCGCCCGCGTAGTGCTCGGTCAGCACGCCGAAGAAGCGCTCGATCGAGCCGAACAGCGCACGGTGGATCATCACCGGGCGCTGGCGCGAGCCGTCCGGGGCGGTGTACTCGAGCTCGAACCGCTTGTTCTGGTTGAAGTCCAGCTGGATGGTCGACATCTGCCAGGTGCGGCCGATGGCGTCCTTGGCCTGCACCGAGATCTTCGGGCCGTAGAAGGCTGCGCCACCCGGGTCCGGGACCAGCTCGAGACCGGAGTCGATGGCGGCCTGCCGCAGCGTCTCGGTGGCCTCCTCCCACTCCCAGTCCTCACCGATGAACTTGTCGGAGTCACCGCGGGTGGACAGTTCGAGGTAGAAGTCGGAGAGGCCGTAGTCGGCGAGCAGGTCGAGGACGAACTTGAGCAGCGACTTGAGCTCGCCCGGCATCTGCTCCTTGGTGCAGTAGATGTGCGAGTCGTCCATCGTCAGCCCGCGGACGCGGGTGAGGCCGTGCACCACGCCGGACTTCTCGTAGCGGTAGACGGTGCCGAACTCGAACAGCCGCAGCGGCAGCTCGCGGTAGGACCGCCCGCGCGAGCGGAAGATCAGGTTGTGCATCGGGCAGTTCATCGCCTTGAGGTAGTAGTTCTCCTCGTCGAACTGCACCGGCGGGAACATCGTGTCCGCGTAGTAGGGCAGGTGGCCGGAGGTGTGGAACAGCTCGCCCTTGCTGATGTGCGGGGTGTTCACGAACTCGTAGCCGGCCTCCTCGTGGCGGCGGCGCGAGTAGTTCTCCAGCTCGCGGCGGATGATGCCGCCCTTGGGGTGGAACACCGGCAGGCCGGAGCCGATCTCCTCGGGGAAGGAGAACAGGTCCAGCTCGGCGCCGAGCTTGCGGTGGTCGCGGCGCTCGGCCTCGGCGATGCGCTCGAGGTAGGCGTCCTGCGCCTCGGCCGATTCCCACGCCGTGCCGTAGATCCGCTGCAGCTGCGGGTTCTTTTCGCTACCCCGCCAGTACGCGGCGGCGACGCGGGTGAGCGTGAACGCCGGGATGAACTTCGTCGTCGGCACGTGCGGGCCGCGGCAGAGGTCACTCCAGACACGTTCCTTGGTGCGCGGGTCGAGGTTGTCGTAAATGGTGAGTTCGCCCTCGCCGACCTCCATCACCTCGGCGGTGTCCACTTCGGACTTGAGGTCGACGAGTTCGAGCTTGAACGGCTCGTCGGCGAGCTCTTTCTTGGCCTCGTCGACGGAGTCGAAAACGCGCCGGGAGAACTGCTGGGCGCCCTTCACGATCTGCTTCATGCGCTTTTCGAGCGCCTGCAGGTCCTCCGGGGTGAACGGCTTGTCGACGGCGAAGTCGTAGTAGAAGCCGTCCTTGACCGGCGGGCCGATGCCCAGCTTGGCGTCCGGGAACTGCTGCTGCACGGCCTGGGCGAGCACGTGCGCGGCCGAATGGCGGATGACGCTGCGGCCGTCCTCGGTGTTCGCGGCGACCGGCTCGACCTCGGCGTCGGCTTCCGGCGCCCAGGCGAGGTCGCGCAGCTTCCCGTCGGCGTCGCGCACGACGACGATCGTGTCCGCACCCTTGGTCGGCAGACCGGCTTCGCGGACCGCCGCGCCCGCCGTAGTGCCCGCCGGTACCACCACGCGGGAGGCGGCCACGGGGGAAACGGGGGGCGACTGGGACACGATCGGCTCCTCAAGCTGGAGTGACAGAGATGACGCCGTCGATGCTAGTCGGCGGCGCTCGCGCGCCTCACGCGCGTGGCGCGAACGCGGAACCGGCCGCCTCCCCGCGGGGAAGCGGCCGGTCCGGGCGGACTCAGAGGGTCTCGACGACCTGGTCGAAGTCGAGCCGCGGCAGGCGGTCGAACCAGGGGTTCTCGCCCGGCTTGCCGACGTTGACGACGACCAGCGAGCGCCACTTCTTGCCGGCGAAGAACTCGTCGTCGACACCCTGGGCGTCGAAGCCGGTCATCGGGCCGGCGGCCAGCCCGGCGGCGCGGACGCCGATGATGAAGTAGCCGACCTGCAGCAGCGAGTTCAGCTTGGAGAACTCGACGCGGCCCTGCTCGTCGGCGAAGTTGTCCTTCACCTGCGGGGCGTGCGGGAAGACCTGCGGGATGTTCTCGTGGAAGTCGACGTCCGCGGCGAGCACCACGGTCAGCGGCGCGGCTTCGGTCTTGTCCCGGTTGCCCGGGGCCATGTGCGGCAGCAGGCGGGCCTTCGCCTCGGCGGTCCGGAGCACCAGCGCCCGCAGCGGCTGGGTGTTCATCGACGTCGGGGCCCACTTGACGAGGTCGTAGATCGCGCGGACCTGCTCCTCGCTCACCGGCTCGGAGCTGAAACTGTTGGCCGTGCGGGCCTCGCGGAAGAGCAGGTTCTGGACGTCCGCGGGGACAGCGAGGGCTTCGGTCTGCTCGGCAAAGGTGGTCATGGGGCGGTGCTTCCTTCCGTTGGGTCGGTACCCCGTGCAACCAGGTTGAGCGTTGAACTATTTCGCGTTCAACCAGTTGCGTGGATCACAGCGGGGACGGCCGACGGTGAGGGCGGGTCAGCCGATCGGGGCACGGTGGCCTCGTCGGGCGCCGGTAATCCGGGCGAACGGGGCAATCCGACGTGGCCCGGCCGGGGAGACTCCGCCGTGGCGGACGGAGGTACGGGGGCGGCCTGACCGCTCGGCGGGTGTCGGGAGTCTTGCGGAGGGGCACGGCCGGTGAGGAGTCGGGCGGCGGGGCACGGCCGGCGAGGTCTGTCTGGCGCGGGGTGTGGCCGGCGCGGAGCCCCCCTCGGTGGGGCGCGGCCGGCGAGAAGTCCCCTCGCCGCGAAGCGCGGGCCAGCCAGAAGTCCCCGTGATGATGTGGGGCGGGCGGCGAGAAGTCTCCCTCGCTGTGGGAGCACAGTAGGCGAGAGGTCCCCTCGGTGGGGGCGCGGCCAGCGAGGAGCCCCCTCGTCCTGGGGGCATGGCTGACGAGGAGCCCCTCGCCGCAGGGGCGCAGCTGGCGAGAAGTCCCCCTCGCCTCGAGGCGCGGGCCAGTCAGAAGTCCCCCGTGGTGGCGTGGCGCGGGCGGCGAGAAGTCCCCGATGGGCGAGGCGCGGCCGATGGCGCAATGCGAGCCCGAGGAGGCACGAATCCCCACCACTCGCCTGCTCACCCGCGAGTTCCCCGAGCCGAAATCCCGCTCCCCAACCCTGCCGGGCGGCTGCGGCGGCGCAACGGACAGCCCTCCGGCCCCCGGTCTCCAGTCTACCGGCGCGCACCGACAGTTCCGGGGCCTCCACCGCGTCGCCGCGCCCTCTCATCCACAGGACCCCGGGAACGGGCACGGCCGCCGACTCCCCCCAGCGGGAGTCGGCGGCCGTGGTGCGCGGCGCGGCGAGAACGGGTCAGTAGGCGCCCTGGCCGCCCATCACCGCGCGGAACGTCTTCCAGAGGATCACCAGGTCCAGCGCGAGGGACCAGTCCTCGACGTAACGCAGGTCCAGCCGGATGCTCTCCGCCCACGTGAGGTCGCTGCGCCCGCTCACCTGCCAGAGCCCGGTCAGGCCCGGCTTCACGAGCAGACGGCGGCGGGCGTCGGGCGCGTACTGCTCGGTTTCCTCCGGCAGCGGCGGCCGGGGGCCGACGAGGGACATCTTTCCGGACACCACGTTGAACAACTGCGGCACCTCGTCGAGCGAATACCGGCGCAGGAAACCACCCACGCGGGTGATACGCGGGTCGCGTTTCATCTTGAAAAGCGGGCCCGCCCCTTCGTTTTCCGCCGCCAATGTCTGCTTGATCGCGTCCGCATTGGTCACCATCGTCCGGAACTTGAGCATGGTGAACGTCGCGCCGTCGCGGCCGACGCGGCGCTGGCGGTAGATCACCGGGCCGCGATCGTTCAGCTTGATCGCGATCGCGATCGCCAGCAGCAGCGGGGACAGCAGGGTGAGCAGCAGCGCCGAGCCGCAGCGGTCCACGATCTCCTTCACCACGCGCCGCCCGCCGGTGAACATCGGCGCGGTGACCCGCAGCAGGGGCATGCCGAGCACGCCGGTGACGTTGAGCCGGGGCCCGGCGACCTCCATCAGCACGGGCGCCACGACCATCTCCGCGCCGGTGCCCTCCATGTCCCAGGCCAGCCGCTGCAGCCGCTTCGGCGTCCAGTACTGGTCGGCGGTGATCGCCACCACCCGGTAGCCGCCGCGCCGCACGTGCCGGGACAGCTCTTCCAGCCGTCCGACCACCGGGACGCCGTCGATTTCGCCGCTGTCGCGGTCTTCGCCGTGGCCGCTGAACGTGCAAGCGGCCTCGACGCGCCAGCCGACGTGCACCTCCGAGCGGGTGCGGGCGATCAGGTCGGCGACGGTTTCCGGGCTGCCGGCCGCCATCACCGGCAGCAGGCAGAGTCCCTTGGCGCGCTTGCGGTGCAGCACCTGGCGCAGCAGGTAGCGCTGCGGAAAAGCGACCAGCGCGATGGCCGGGACGACGATGAACACCCAGACCTGGACCTCGAGCGCACCGAACAGCAGGCCGCCGAGCGCGACCAGGACGGCGGCGGTGATGAAGCCGCGGCCGAGGGTGCGGTACTCCTCCGCGCCTTCGCCGAGCACGCGCGAGCTCCAGGCCCGGCTGGCGGGCAGCGAGACGAACACCGCGAGGATCGTGCCGAAGGCGTGCATGTCGTGCGGGGCAACGCGATCGATGACGAACGCGCTGATCGCGATCACCAGCAGCGTGACGAACACGTCGCTGCCGATGACCCAGGCTCTGTACCGCGCTTCCCAGGCCGCGGGCCACGCCTTGGCGGACGGGCCGCCGTCGCCGGGGTGGTCGTCGTCCCGCTTGGCGGGACGCGGGATGGCCTGGAGGTCGATGTGCGGCGGTGGCTGGCTCACCGTGTACGAAGGCCGCACCGACTCTTCCATCTGACCTCCCGGGAACTGGATCGAGTTGAGCCGCAGGCACGCAGCGTCACCAGAGATGATTTCGGAGAGTCAACCCCATCTCAGTGGTCGCGCAGAGCCCGCGGAGGCTTCACACGGCAAGTTATCGGCGACTCTCTCGGCAGTGTTACAAGGATTTCCAGCCACATGCTGCATGACATCCCCGCCAAGAAATGGCCGGAAGATAACAAGATGAGGACGATGCGCAATAGCGCGTATCCCCATGAAAACTACATTCCGTGACGGAAAGGGTGATGCCCGCACCCGGCTGGACCAAGCTCGGCCGAACGGCCCAGCGCGGCCTTCGGGACTCTACTGTGGACACTGGGGATCGCGAAGGTCCACAGTGGACCGGTGCGAGGCGGCGGGCGCCGGCGCGAAGACCGGGCGGCCACCCTCGGTGACATTCGTCGTCGCGGCGTCACGCGCGCCGGTTCTGTCACACGTCGTCGCCGGGCGGCCACGCGATCGCGGCCGGCCTGACGTGCCGAGGATCACATCCGACCTCCCACAGGGTGGCGTTCGACAGAAAGCCGCCGCGGCGGCAGGGTTCGAAGGCAGGTCCGACAGGCCCCTGCGGCGGGGCGCGAACCGCTCTCGCAAGCTGATACGGACGATCCGAACGGATCGTTCACTCCGCTTCGGCGGCCGGCCGGCCCCTGCGGGAAAACGCGACCCGACCTCGGGGCCGGCTCGCCGGAGACAGCAAAAGAGCCCTACCCGCCTCTTCGGCGGACAGGGCTCTCTCGACTCTCGCGTGGGCGATACTGGGATCGAACCAGTGACCTCTTCGGTGTGAACGAAGCGCTCTCCCGCTGAGCTAATCGCCCGCTCGCGGTGTTCGGCTCAACATTAGCGTACGACTTTCAGGCGCCTGCAAACGGGTGGTCCTGACCGACCACACTCCGCTTACCGACGAGTACGGAACGCACAACCCCGAGCTAGCCAGGGTTGTCCGGCCGGGGGGCCGCCTGACGCCACGTTCGACATCCGTGCGACGGTGCTATCGCCCGGCGACTAAACCGCGCAGTATGGAGGCGTGGGCCCCGCGGGGTGCGCCGGTCAGTTGCGCGCCGCGGGTGGTCACGGGTGGAGAAGGGGGCCGAAGAGCCCGTACGGGTGATCTGCGGCGCACCCGCGACGGAATCGGCCTCCTGATGCGTCCAAGCAGTGACGCCCTCGGCCGGGCCGGGCCGGGAAGGGAGACGAAGGGTAGGACGATGCGCAACGATCACGTGACGCTCCGCTCGACGGCGGTCTTCGACCTGCTGGCGCCGCGGACTCCCGCGGTTCCGGTGAAGGTGGAGCTGCGCTACGACACACGCGACCCGTACGCGGTCGTCGCCGCCTTCCGCACCGGCCGCGCCGGCTGGGTCGAGTGGGTGTACGCACGCGACCTCCTCGCGGACGGCCTCCTGGCCGACGCGGGTGACGGGGACGTCCGCATCCGCCCGTCGGTCGAGGACCCCGAGGCGGTCCTGATCGAGCTGAACT
This sequence comes from Amycolatopsis sp. NPDC004772, assembly GCF_053601215.1. NCBI lineage: Bacteria > Bacillati > Actinomycetota > Actinomycetes > Pseudonocardiales > Pseudonocardiaceae > Amycolatopsis > Amycolatopsis sp. NPDC004772. Next base: position 128,753 of record NZ_JBSGBK010000001.1, on the reverse strand, counting down.
CGCCGTCCGGGCACGCCATGTTCGAGGCGTCCGCCCAGGAGCTGGCCGACTTCCTCGACCGGACGTACGACGTGGTGCTGCCGGGCAACGAGCACCTGTGGGTTGACGTCGACGACGCCCTCACCCACCTCATCCCCCACGATCTGGCCTGATGACAGCCCCGCAACGGCGGAGTGACACCCCGGTGTCGAACCCGTTTCCGGGGTCCGATATGGTTTTCCCACACCACGGCGACGGGGGAACGGCCTCCCGGAGCTGCGGAATGCGGATGTAGCGCAGCTGGTAGCGCATCACCTTGCCAAGGTGAGGGTCGCGGGTTCGAATCCCGTCATCCGCTCGGTAGGCTCTCGGGCCTAGTCACGGTGGAGTGGCCGAGAGGCGAGGCAACGGCCTGCAAAGCCGTGTACACGGGTTCGAATCCCGTCTCCACCTCGCGCGATTAGCTCAGCGGGAGAGCGCTTCCCTGACACGGAAGAGGTCACTGGTTCAATCCCAGTATCGCGCACCACATGTTTTCGCAGGTCAGAAGCCCTGTCCCTCTCCTGAGGGGCGGGGCTTCCAGCTGTCGGTCGGCGACGATCCGGCGACGGCCCCGGACCCGGCCCGATCGCCCGCTGGGACCGCAGGTGCGGGAACCGGACAGCCAGTTTCGCCCGCTCGCCCAGATACAGGGACGCAAGCGACCGCAGCCAGCGTTCCTCCAGGGCGGCCAGGATCTGATTGACCATCGCCGGGGTCACGTGGTCGTAGACCCGGGCGATGCCCTTCATCTTCTGCCCCAGCCGCGCGCGGCGGGCGACTTCCGGAATCCCGTCCTCCCCCGGCGGCAACGCCACGAACCTCGTGCCGGCAGGCGCCTTGGTCCGCCCCTTCTTCGGCCAGGAGTTCCCCCGCCGCGTCGGCGGTCGCTGACGGCCATCCGAGTGATGATCATCATCCCTCCGGCCTCCTTTGTAGACCTTCCGCGCCACCTCCTTCAGCGGCGTAGCTCCGAGAGCCGCCGCTCGATCTCGACGTAGCCGTTGAAGATCGCGATCAACGGCCATGTCTTCCATTGCGGAAGCAACCGGGTGTCGAGGAAGGAGCGGTACTTCGCGACCGTGTTCAGCTCCAGCCGCGCAGCCACGGCAGCGAGCCACTCCTCGGCGAAGTCGTCGAACCGTGCCTCGCCATCACGCGGATCCAGTCACAGGTTCCGCCGGATCAGCGCCTCCTGCTCCGTTCCCCACTCCTCGGCCGCCTTCTGGTGGGGAACTGACCTGCTCCCCCACGTCCCATCGGGACGCTTGTACCGGGCACGCCACTCACCCGTGCCGGGCTCTTCCTGGCCGTGGGCCACCGTCCCAGTGGTCGCATCACGTACTCCATTCTTTTTGTCGAACAATCGAGTCGGTCAGGAAATTGTTCGCCGCAGCGCGCACCCGTCCACGCCGACGACACGACCGACAGTCAATAGGCTCTCGAAAGAAACTCGAAGAGCCTCGTCCATGAGCAAACCCAACAACACCCTGCAATTTGCGACGCTAATAGAAACGGCAGCTGCGCCGACCAGACCATCCCGTTCGGACTCGAGGGCGTAGCGTACGAGATCGACCTGTCCGCAAGCAGGAACCCGAGCCAAGCACGAACTCACGGCGACTCACGACATCCGCACGTGGGCACGAGCGAACGGGTACGAAATAGCCGATCAGGGCCGCATCGCGAAGACAGTCATCGAGGCATACCACTCATCTCGCCAGCACGTTCGTCCTTCCGGCTGAGGGCCTGCCGGCGCGGCACCCTGCGGGGGCATGCCCGTGCCCGACCGACCTCAGGACGGGCCGGATTCACTCCGCACAGGGAGCCGAACATGGTATCGGTCGATACCGTATCGCGTGATTCGTTGCTGCTAACGTTTCCCTCATGACCGCTGACACTCCCCGTCGGGCGACCGACCGCCCCGGGGATGGCTCACCCTTTGCGCTCGGACTCTTGCTGCGGCGGGCGCATTGGCGCGCCGCCGCGGTGATGACGGAGGCGCTGCGGCCGCTCGGTATCGAGCTGCGGCACTTCGCCGTGCTGATCGTGCTCGCCGATCGTGGCCCCACCTTGCAGCGGGACCTCGGCACGGAGACCGGGTCCGACAAGGCGGGGATCATGCGCGTCGTCGACGACCTGGAACGCAAGGGCCTCGCCGTGCGCAAGGCCGTTCCCGGCGACCGGCGGGCACGGGCCGTGGAGATCACGTCCGCAGGCCTGGAACTGTTCGACGCCGCCCACGTCGCCGCGGAACCGCTGGCCGAACGTCTGGTCGCCGATCTGGAACCCGGCGAGCCCGAACGACTGGCCGAGCTGCTGACCCGGTTCGCCCATCCCGAGAACCGCCAGGACTGACGCCGGCCGAAGAAAGTCGCTTCCGTCACCATGCCGAAAGTTAGTATCGACCAAGAAAGTATCGACTGATACTGTCTCACTAGTAACCAACTAGGTGGAGGCAGACGATGGACGTCTACGACGCGGTCGAGAGCAGGCGGGCAGTGCGCGGATTCACCGACCGGCCCGTGCCCGAGGGGACGCTGCGGCGGGTCCTGTCCGCCGCCGCTCAAGCTCCGTCCGGTTCGAACCTGCAGCCCTGGCGGAGCTATGTGCTGACGGGCGCGCCGCTGGCCGAGCTCAAGAAGCGGACCGGCGAGCGCCTCGCCGCCGGTGATCCCTGGGATGAGCCGGAGTACGAGCAGTACCCGGCCACGTTGAAATCCCCGTACCGCGAACGCCGAGCCGCCTTTGGCGAGCAGCGCTACGGCTCGCTCGGCATCCCGCGGGAGGACGTGGAAGCACGTCAGCGAGCCGCTTCCGCGAACTGGGCCTGCTTCGGCGCCCCGGCCGCGCTGTTCTGCTACCTCGACCGTGACCTGTGCCGGCCCCAGTGGTCCGACGCCGGCATGTACCTGCAGACCGTCATGCTGCTGCTGCGCGCCGAAGGGCTGCACAGCTGCCCGCAGATGGCGTGGGCGAAGTTCCACGAGACCGTCGCAGAAATCTTGGCGCCGCCGAAGGAACTCCTCCTCTTCTGCGGCCTGTCGATCGGGTTCGAGGACGCCGCGGCCGACTCTTGCCGCACACCCCGGGCTCCGCTGGACGAGACCGTCACGTTCGTCGGCGTCTGACCACCTTTCCCTTTCCGTTCACCAGATCAGGAGTTCGTCATGGCCACCTTGCTGCACCTGGACACGTCCGTCTGGCCGGAGTCCGTCTCCGCCTCCCGGCCGGTCACCGCCGCCTTCCGGAAGGCGTGGGACGAGCAGCACCCGGACGGCACCGTCGTCTACCGCGACCTCGCCGCCGAGCCGATTCCCCACCTCGGCACCGCCGGCGCCGAAGCCGGATTCACCGAACCGGCCACCCACACCCCGGAACAGGCCACCGCCTTCGCCCGGCGCGTCGAACTGGCCGAGGAACTGGAGCGCGCCGACGTCGTCCTCATCGCCGCCCCGATGTACAACCTCACGATCCCCTCGACGCTGAAAGCGTGGCTGGACCACGTGGTCATCGCGGAACGGACCGCCGGCGCCGGCTCGTCGGTCGCCGGCACCCCGGTCCACGTCGTCGCCAGCCGCGGCGGCTCCTACGAACCCGGCACACCCCGCGAGGGCACCGACTACGTCCGGAACTACCTGACGGCCGTCCTCGGCGGCACCATGGGTATGAGGGTCGACTTCATCGTCCCCGAACTCACCAGGGCCCACCTCCACCCGGCCATGGCCGCACTCGTCCCGAAAGCCGAAGCATCCCGCGCGAAGGCCCTCGAAGACGCGGTGACGAAGGGAAAGGCCGCCGCGCGGCACGCCGCAGCCTAGGCAGGTAGTCGACGCAGTCCGCCGGCGCTCCTTGACCGCCACCGCGGCGATGACCAGTGCGACCGACGGGTCGGCCCACGACCAGCCGAACCAGGCGTTGAGCAGTAACCGCCGCACGGCGGCCATGCCCGGTATCGACGACCGAACCGGGCCGGACGCACTCCGCGCCGACGGCGACTTTCGGCGCGCGCAACGCGGTCGCTGCGACGGCCCCACTGGAAGCCCGACGCGTCTGGACGGCGAGACCACCCGAACACCTCAGGTTTCCCCTCGGCGCCTCCGGGAACCCGGACCGCGAACCGCACCCCGATCCGAGGAGGCCACCCGTGGCCATCGCGTCCGTCAACCCGGCCACCGGGGAAACCCTGCGCACCTTCGACGAACTCACCGACGAGCAGGTCGAGCAGAAGATTGCGCGCGCCGCGGCCGCCTTCCGTGAGCACCGCCGCACCTCCTTCGCCGAGCGTGCCGAGCGGCTGCGGCGGGCCGCGGACATCCTCGAAGCCGAAACCGACGAGCTGGCCCGGCTGGCCACCCTCGAGATGGGCAAGACGCTCGCCTCCGCCAAGGCCGAAGTCGCCAAGTGTGCGAAGGGCTGCCGCTGGTTCGCCGAGCACACCGAAGCCCTGCTCGCCGACGAGCCCCACGACGTCGGGGACGCCGACGCCAACGTCTTCACCCGCTACGAACCTCTCGGGCCGGTGCTCGCGGTCATGCCGTGGAACTTCCCGTACTGGCAAGTGTTCCGCTTCGCCTGCCCCGCGCTGATGGCCGGCAACGTCGGCCTGCTCAAGCACGCGTCCAACGTCCCCCAGGTGGCGCTGGCCATCGAGGACGTCCTGCGCCGCGCCGGCTTCGCCGAAGGCGTCTTCCAGACGCTGCTGGTCGGGTCCGGCAAGATCGAAGCGATCATCGACGACGACCGCGTCCGGGCCGTGACCCTGACCGGCAGCGAGCCCGCGGGCCGGCAGGTCGGCGCCCGCGCCGGGCAGAACGTCAAGCCCAGCGTGCTCGAACTCGGCGGCAGCGACGCCTTCATCGTCATGCCCTCGGCCGATCTCGACGCCGCCGTCGACGGCGCGGTCACCTCGCGGATGCTCAACAACGCCCAGTCGTGCATCAACGCCAAGCGCTTCATCGTGCACGAACAGGTCGCCGAGGAGTTCACCCGCCGTCTGGTGTCCGCAATGGAGGGACTGCGTATCGGCGATCCGATGGCCGAGGACACCGACCTCGGCCCGCTGTCCTCCCCGGATGCCGTCGAGACGCTGGCCAAGCAGGTGTCGGACACCGTCGCGGCGGGCGCGCGCCTGCTGACCGGCGGCCACCCGATCGACCGGCCCGGCAACTTCTTCGAGCCCACCGTGCTCGCCGGCATCCCCGACGGCTCCCCCGGGCACCGCGAGGAGTTCTTCGGCCCGGTCGCGCTGCTGTGGACCGCCCGCGACGTCGACGACGCCATCCGCATCGCCAACGACTCGACCTTCGGCCTCGGCGGCAGCGCCTGGACCCGCGACGAGACCGAGCAGCGGCGGTTCGTGAACGAAGTCGAAACCGGGATGATGTACCTCAACAAGTTCACCGAGTCGACGCCGGAGGTCCCGTTCGGCGGCGTCAAGAACTCCGGGTACGGCCGCGAACTGGCCGGGTTCGGCCCGCGCTCCTTCGTCAACGCCAAGACCGTGTGGATCGCCTGAGGGCCGCCCGAGGCCGGGTTCTCGCCCCGCCCCGATTCGCACTTCGGCGGCGGGCTAGAGCCGGCCCCCGGGACCCGGCGGCTCGCGCACGGCAAGCTCGCTTTCGAGGATCTCCTCCAGCTTCGCCGCCGCGCGCACCCACCGCCGGCACAGCACACCGATCACCACACCGACCACAACAGCCACGCTGAGCACGATCGACACCACCGACGAATCCGCGACCCCGATGACAGCCGCCGTGGCCAGCAAGATGATCGCGGACCGCCACCGCAGCTGCGGGCGGGCATGCCTGGGCCGATGGGTCGGCATTCCGAGCAAGGGCGGATGTGCACTCATCCCGACGACCCTCCATCTTGTCGAAAGACCACCGCTCCGGATGCCCGGCGTCACTAGTGGTGACGTAGTGTCGTCACATCATTCCTTCGATCGAGCACCTTGGCGAGCCTTCGCGCGCACCTCACCCGACAACCACACCTCCGGGTAACTTCGGCCACCCACACGGACGTATTCGCACGCCCACGGGTGTCACCCCAGTAGACGGGCGTGATCGTTCCGTGTCGGGAGCACCTCCGGTCTCACCCGCGGCCGCTCACTCCGATGCCGTCGGCCGCCGGGACAGCTCCATGGCCTGGTCCCGGCGCGGGAGCGGGCGCAGCCGGTAGGTGTAGTGGTAATCCCGGTTGGCGAACAGCTTGTACTCGTCGTGCGTCTGCGCGCCCCAGCTGTCGTCGCCGCCGACGCCCATCTGGTGGTGGTTCAGCCGCAGCACCACTTCCGGGCGCGGCGTGAGCTGGTAGTCGTGGAGTGCGCCGCTCGAGAGGTCCTCCGGGGTGAAGTGGGACGCGTTGACCTCCAGCACCGGCTCACCGCTCGCCAGCAGCCCGACACCCCGCCGGTTGGTCAGCGCGATCCAGCGGACGTCGGTCTTGTTGCCGTTCTCCTGGGGACGGATGTAGCCGGTCCACTGCTTCGCCACCGTCGAGGAGTACACGCCCACGTCGGACCCCGTCTTGCGGTCCCAGTGGTTCTCCTCGGGCCCGCGGCCGTAGTAGTCCAGCGTGTCGAACTCGCCGGGCACGAACAGGATCGAGCCGACTTCGGGAAGGTAGGGCAGGTTCGGTGAGCCGGGGTGCACGTCGTGCGCCACGAGGATCTCGCCGTGGCCGAACACCGTGTACGTCGTGGTGTAGGTCGAAGCCACCGAGGTCGGCAGGGTGCCGGTGACCGTGACGACCACCGCCCGGCCCGGCCGGACCGAGACGTCCGTGACGTGCCGGTCGGTGCCCGCGTAGCGCCAGGTGGCGACGCGGCTCGGGTGGCCGTTGCCGACGTCGTTGTCGGTCGGCGCGCGCCAGAAGTTCGGCACCGGCCCGGAGGTGACGAGCCGGACGCCGTGGGCTTCGTAGGCCGTGATGAGCCCGGTGTCCTTGGCGATCGACACGCTGAACCCGGCACCGGTGATCTCGACGCTCCGGTCGTTCTCGCGCACGGTGGCCGCGGGCACCTGCGCGAGCGGCACCAGCGGGACGGCGGGGCTGCCGAAATCGACCGGCAGCTGCTGCTTCGCCACTTCGAACCCGCGTTCGGCCCAGATCGTGGGTGCCTTGGTGGTGAAGGAAAACCGGAGGAAGTACTCGCCGGCCGGCCGGCCGGGCCGGCGCAGCGGCAAGGTGATCGGCCGGCTCGACCGCGGCGGGACGTCGAGCTGGGCGGGCGTGAGCCGGCCGCGCTGGACGACCTTGCCGTCGTTCACCAGTTCCCAGGCCCCGTCGTAGGCGGTGACGTTGGTGAAGAGGTTCTCGTTGGTGATCGTCACCCGCCCGGTGGGCAGGTCGGCGCCCGCGGAGACGTTGATCGCCTGGTAGACGTGCTTGACCTCGACGGCTTTCCCGCTGATCCGGCGGTCGGCGGTGACGATGCCGTTGGCGCAGAAGTTGCCGTCGTTGGGGTTGTCACCCCAGTCGCCACCGTAGGAGAGGTAAGTCCGCTCGGCCGGCTGCTTCTCCGCGTAGCCCGCGGTGGCCGCGTCGAACCAGAACCGGACGGCCGGGTCCTGCGGGGACCGGTCGGCGGCGAGTTCGGCCGCGGTCAGCGCCCGCGCGTAGACCCGCGCGCCCCGGATCCGGCCGCTGAACACCCGCTCGGGGTTCTCGTAGTCGGTGCCGAGCGCGAGCTGGGCGGCGGTGCTGTCCGGGACGCGATCGGTGCCGGTCCGGGCCACGGCTTTGCCGTCCACGTAGAGCGTCAGCGTCTTCGCGTCGTGGTCGAGGACGCCGGCGACGTGGTGCTCCTGGCCGACCCAGTCCGCGGGAAGCGGTGCGGTGGCCGAAATCCAGGAGCCGGCGTACACGAAGAACTCGAGGTTGTTCTCGCTCTGCTTGAGCGAATACTGGTGATCGCCCTTGGCGACGATCGGCTGGTGACCGCCCACCGCACCGGCCGTGACCCACGCTTCGAGCGTCAGCGAACCGGTCAGGTCCAGGCTCCGCGCGGGCGGGAAGACCGCGGCTCCCGCCAGGCCCTGCCCGGCGTCGAACGTCGCGGCGGGCGCCAATTCCGCGGTCAGCGCGCCGGGGCCGGACTCGGTGAGCAGCTTGCGCTTCGGCGTCGGCCAGTACAGCCCCTGGTCCACGAAGTCCCAGATGAACCCGCCTTGCAGTACCGGGTGCGCGCGGATGACGTCCCAGAACTCCTTGAAGTTCCCGGTCGAGTTCCCCATCGAGTGCGCGTACTCGATCATGACGTACGGCCGGGTGTCGGCCGTGTCGAGCGCCCGCTGCTCGAGCGCGACCGGAGTCGGGTACATCTGCGAGCGGATGTCGCTGGTGCCCGGCCGGTCGTCCCCTTCGTACTGGATCACCCGGGTCGTGTCGTAGGAGTGGATCCAGTCGTACATCGCGGCGAAGTTGCTGCCCGAACCGGCTTCGTTGCCGAGCGACCAGATCACCACGCTCGGGTGGTTCTTGTCGCGGTGCACCATCGCCTGGGCCCGGGCCAGCACCGCGCCGGTCCACTCCGGCTTCGAAGCGGGGTACTGGTCGCGGACGCCGTGCGTCTCCAGGTTCGCCTCGTCGACGAGGTACAGGCCGTACTCGTCGGCCAGTTCGTACCAGGCCGGGTCGTTGGGGTAGTGGGACGTGCGGACGGCGTTGATGTTCAGCCGCTTGATCAGCCGGATGTCCTCGACGAGATCGGCGCGGGTGAGCGCGCCGCCCCGGGCCGGGTGCTCCTCGTGCCGGTTGGTGCCGCGCAGGCTGACCGGCTGACCGTTGATCCGCATCAGCCCGCCGGTGAGCGCGAACTCGCGGAAACCCACGCGGGCCGAGAGCGTCTCGATCGGCTTCCCGCCCGGATCACGCAGGACGAGCACCGCGGTGTAGAGGTTCGGCTGCTCCGCCGACCAGAGCTTCGGTGCGCGGACACCCTGGGCCGCCCGCACGGTCACGTCCTGCCCGGCCGGCGCCGAGCCGAGCCCGACCTGCTGCCGCAGCGGCTGTCCCCACACCGGTCGCCGGTTTTCGTCGTACAGCTGGGTTTCCACGGTGTAGGTGCGGTTGTCCGCGCCCCCGTAGTTGCGCACGCTCGCCGTGACGGCGAGGTCGGCGTTCGTGTAGCCGTCACGCAGCTCCGGGTCGAGCCGGAAGTCGCGCAGGTGCACCGTCGGCGTGGAGAACAGGTACACGGAACGGAAGATGCCGGACAGCCGGATCATGTCCTGGTCTTCCAGCCAGTCGCCGTCCGGGAAGCGGTAGACCTCCACGGCGAGCTGGTTGGTCCCCGGCTTCAGGTGGTCGGTGATGTCGAACTCGCCGGGTGTGCGGGAGTCCTCGCGGTAGCCGAGCAGCGTGCCGTTGACCCACACGTAGAACGCCGACTTCACGCCGGCGAAGTGCAGGAACGTCCGCCGGCCCGACCACCCGGCCGGGACCTGGAAGGTCCGCCGGTACTGGCCGACCGGGTTGAACTTCGTCGGCGCGAACGGCGGCTGGGCGTTCTCGTTCTGCCCGTTGGCGCCCCACCAGGGATAGGTGATGTTGACGTAGATCGGGAAGTCGTAGCCGTGCAGCTGCCAGTTCGACGGGACCGGGATGGTCGCCCAGGAGCTGTCGTCGACGTTCTCGCGGAAGAACTCCGGGTCCCGCGCGTCCGGCCGGTCGGCGTGCCGGAACTTCCAGTCGCCGTCCAGGCTCTGGCGGAACGGCGAGCGGGTGCGGTCGCCGGCCAGCGCCTGCCCCAGGTCGGCGTACGGCATGAGCGTGGCGTGCGGCGGTTCGCTGCCGATGTCGAAGATGCCGATGTTGTTGTTCCACTCGGGGAACCCGTTGGGCGGCGCGGCCGGTCTCCGCGTGGCGGCCACGGCCGGGCAAGCCAGCGACGAAAGCGTCGCCGGTAACGCCAGCGTGCTCAGCAACGCGGCCCCACCGCTCAGGAAAGTGCGCCGGCTGAGCGCGCGACGGTACTCGTGCGACATCGTGAACCACCCCGTTCTTCGACGCGCAGAACGTTACCTTCCCACCCCGCGAAGTCAACGTTCTTTCGCATAGTCAAACGGACAGATTGTTGAGTTCTGTTCGACAATGGTTGTTCACCGGAATGGCGGAGTGACCGCGGGCCGGCGGATCAGTCCGTGAGCAGGTCCGGAAAACCGAACAGGGCGACCAGCGCGGGGTCGTGGAACTCGACCACGTGGGAGATCCCGGTGACCGTCGGGGTCAGCACCACGATGCCGTGGGCCCGGAGCGCGCCGCCGGCGTCCCGGTGGTGGACGGCGGCGGCGGGCTGGCCGTTGGCGGTCGTGGGGCTCATCCGCCAGTCCCCCGGCTTTCCCAGGACGTACGTGCCGAGCAGGTGCAGGCACTTCGCCCGGCCCGCGTACCAGTCGCGGAACGGGGTGGCCTCCAGGGTGGCGTCCGTGCGCAGCACCTGCTCGAGCAGGCCGACGTCGGAGCGCTCGAAGGCGGCGAGGTAGCCGTCGAGCAACGCACGTGCCCGTCGGTCGGCCGGTTCGAGCAGGTCCTCGGCCGGTGGTTCGAGGTCGTCCAGGCGGGCCCGGGCTCGCTGGAGACCGCTCTTCACCGCCGCCGTCGTGGTGCCGAGGATCCGGGCCGTTTCCGGCGCGGTGAAGGCCAGCACGTCCCGCAGGATCAGGATCGCCCGCTGGCGCGCCGGCAGGTGCTGCAGGCTGACGATCAGCGCGAGCCGCACGGACTCGCGCGTCACCACGGCCGCCGCCGGATCCACGACCCGGTGGTCCGGCATCGGCTCCAGCCAGGCCACCTCGCCCGGCGCCGCCGGGACGGGCGGGCGTCCGGGCCCGTCGTGGGGACCGGTCAGGCCGGACGGGAGCACCCGGTTCCGCCGCGGCTCCAGCGCGGTCAGGCAGACGTTGGTGGCGATGGCGTAGAGCCAGGACCGGATCGACGCGCGGCCCTCGAAGCCGGCGTAGGACCGCCACGCCCGGAGGTAGGTCTCCTGGACCAGGTCCTCGGCGTCGTGCGCCGAGCCGGCCATGCGGTAGCAGTGCGCCAGCAGTTCCCGGCGGTAGCCCGCGGTTTCGGCATCGAACCGCTCCTGCTCCCGCCCGGGCACGGCCGCGGGTCGCCTGCTTGCCATGCGTTGCTCCTCGTTCCGGCCGACACTCCCCCGCATACGACCGGCGGAGCGCGGAAAAGGAATCGAAGCACAGGTCAGCAGGCTTCCCGGCGTCGGTCATGGCAGCAGGGCCAGCTTGCCGATGGTCCCCCGAGCGGCCAGTGCCGCGAGGGCCTTGGGTGCGTCGGCCACGTCGTAGGTGACCGGGTGCGCGGGCTTGACGACCCCGGTGGCGACGAGCGCGGACAACTCGCCCATGACCTCGCCGAAGATCCGGGGCGCGGCCTCGATCAGGGTGCCGATGTTGAGGCCGATGACCTGCACCGGGTACCGGTACACCAGTTCCCGGTTGGTGAGCGGGGCTTCGCCGCCCGCCAGTCCGTAGACGACGACACGGCCGGTGACCGGCTTGGCCGCGGCCAGGCTCGCCGCGAAGGTGGCGCCGCCGGCCGATTCGAGCACCAGGTCGGCACCGCCGGTCAGGCGCCGCACTTCGGCGGCGAGGTCGTCGTCGCGGGAGTCCAGGACGTGGTCGGCCCCCAGGGCCCGCACGGTCTCGTGCTTGCCCGGCGAGGCGGTGCCGATGACGGTCGCGCCGTAGTGCTTGGCCAGGGTGACCGCGGCCTGGCCGGTCGCGCCCGCCGCGGCGTGGACCAGCACGGTCTCGCCGGCCGCCACCCGGCCCAGCGGTTTGAGCGCGGCGAGCGCGGTGGGCCAGTTCACCGCCAGCCCCAGCGCCTGCTCGGCGCTCCAGCCCGCCGGCACCGGCATCGCGGCCGCCGCGGGCAGGACCAGGTACTCGGCGAAGGCCCCGTCGCCGACGCCGATCACGCGCGTCCCCGGCGGCGGGCCCGCCACCCCGTCGCCGACCGCGACGACCTCGCCGGCCGCTTCGAACCCGGCCGGGTACGGCGGCCGGGGGCCGTCCCCGAACGTGCCGCAGGCCTTCGAAAGGTCGGCGAAGTTGACCCCGGCGGCGATGACCCGGATCAGGACTTCACCGCGGCCGGGGCCGGGCACCGGTGCGTCGGTGATCAGGCGCATGTCGTGCGGGCCGTTCAGCGAGGTCTGGTGCCAGGCGCGCATGGTGGCGGGAACGTTCACGTCGATCGGCTCTCTTTCCCGGCCGGTTCCGCCACGGCGGCGGACCGTCGGCCGGACATGGAGACCGCATCGAGCGGGCGAAGGAATCGGCGGCCTGGTCCGCGCCGGCCAGGATCGCGGCCTTCCTCCCGCTCTCGGCCGCACTGCGGTACGCCCGCGAACGGCCCGACCGCCGGGAGGGACCTACCGCGGCCGGAGCCCGACCAAAGGAAGCTGCCGGGCCAGCTTCCGCCGGGCGAGTTCCGAGCCGTCGTAACGCCACCCCAGCAGCTTCCCCAGCGCGAACCGCACCAACGGCGCGGCCACGCGGTTGCGGTGTTCGTACCCGGCGATGACCGCGACGGCCTCGTCTTCGCCGAGGACGCGGTGCGCGGCCGGGAACCGGCGGCTACCGACGATCACCTCGACCGGCGGCCGTGCCTGGATGTTGCGGAACCAGTCCGCTCCCGCGCCGAGCCCGGCGACCACGATGTACTCCTCGCCCGCGCTGCCGACGACTTCGAGCACGGTCCGGTACCTCCGGCCCGACTTCCGGCCGAGGTGGGTCAGGCACAGGAACCGACGGCCGAGCAACCGGCCCAGCCCGTGGTCGTAGAGCCGGACCGGAGCGCGGAAGACAAGCCGCAGCACCGGGTTCACCGCGCGGCCCCGGCCGAGACGCGGCGAAGGTCGGTGACCACAGCCGTCAGCTCTCCCCTCGCCCGGATGCCCGACGCTCGCAGCGGCCTCCGGCACTCCCTTCCAGACTACTGCCTTGCGATCCGGCTCAGCCGAGCACGAAGTAGCGCAGCCAGAGGTAGGGCGCGGCGATGAGCACGGTGAGCAGGGTGACCTGGGCGCCCTTGCGGGTGAACTCCCAGAAGGAGATCGGGCTGCCCGACCGCGCGGCGATGCCGAGCATCACCACGTTGGCGCTGGCGCCGATGGCGGTCATGTTGCCGCCGAAGTCGGCGCCGAGGGCCAGTGACCACCACAGTGCTTCGGAGTGCGTCGGGTCGGGGATGTCCTGGGTCAGGGCCAGCACCAGCGGGCTCATCGTGGCCACGTACGGGATGTTGTCGATCACGCCGGACAGGAGCGTCGAGACCACGAGGATCAGCATCACGGCGAACAGCGCGTTGCCGCCCGTCGCGTCCGCGGCCAGCTCCGCCAGGTCGGCGATCACTCCGGTTTTCACCAGCGCGCCGATCATGACGAACAGCCCGGCGAAGAACAGCAGGGTCTCCCACTCGACACCGGCCAGGTAGTCCTCCGGCTCGACGCGGGAGATGACCACCAGCACACCGGCGCCGAGCAGGGCCACGACCGACGGCTCGACGTGGATCAGCGAGTGCCCGACGAACGCCGCGAACACGCCGAGCAGCACGAGGCCGCACTTGAGCAGCAGGCCGCCGTCCCGGATCGCTTCGCGCTCGTTGAGCCGCATGATCCCGGCCACCCGGGCCGGGTCGACGGCGAACGAGCCGCGGAACACCCAGCGCAGCGCCAGCGCGAACGCCAGCAGCTCGATCGCCACGATCGGGGTCATGTTGACCAGGAAGTCGTTGAACGACAGGCCGGCCCGGCTGCCGATGATGATGTTCGGCGGGTCACCGATCAGGGTCGCCGCGCCGCCGATGTTCGAAGCCAGCACCTCGGCGATGAGGAACGGCGTGGGCTTGAGGTCGAGCCGGTCGCAGACCAGCAGCGTGACCGGGGCGATCAGCAGCACGGTCGTGACGTTGTCCAGGAACGCCGACGCGACCGCCGTGATCAGCACCAGCAGGACCATGATCCGCAACGGGGAGCCCTTGGCGCGCTTGGCCGCCCAGATGGCGACGTACTCGAACACCCCGGTGCGGCGCAGCACGCTGACGATGACCATCATCCCGAACAGGAGGAAGACGACGTCCCAGTCGATGCCGGTGTCGTGGGAGTAGAACGCGTCGGCTGAATCGGTCACGCCGAACGCCAGCACGACCCCGGCGCCGGCCAGGGCGACGGCGGTCTTCGGCAGCTTCTCGGTGGCGATGAAGACGTAGGCGACGACGAACACCGCGACGGCCAGGACGGTGCTCATCGCACCGCCGCCACGATCAGCCGCGCGCCAGCGCCAGCTCCAGCAGCCGGGACGCGGAGATCACGCCGAGCAGCTGCTTGTCCTCCATCACCGCGACCAGCGGGCAGCGGAGGCGGGCCATGATCGCCGCGACCTCCACGATCGTGTCGTCGGCCTGCACCCGCGGCAGCTCCGACGGCTTCTCCGGCAGCAGCGCCCGCACCGGCTTGCCACTCAGCTTGTCCGCGACCCGGTCGGCCATCGATTCGTCCAGCACGCCGGCCAGCGACGGATCGTCCTGGACGTAGCTCGGCACGAGGAACCGGACCACCTGGGACGCGGGCAGGATCGACTGCGGACAGCCGGCGGCGTCGGTGACCACGATGCCCGGCAAGCGGTGTTCCGCCAGCAGCCGGACCGCCGTCAACCCGTCGGAGTCCAGGTCGACGACCGGGAACTCCTCGGCCATCTCCACAGCGTGCATCAGCCCAGCGTACGACCCCGTCGCCCGGTTCGCGGCGCACTGTCCGGTCCTCCTGTCGGTTTCTTGACGGCCGGTCGGCAGGGGCGATCAGGGCACCGGCGAGCAGGAACAGCGGTACCGTCCGCGCGGCGACACCGGAAAGGGAGGCCCTGATCAGCAGGACGACGCCGAACGCGAGTACGAGTGCCATGGAAAATCCGTCCTCGAGCCGGGTCCTCCGCCCACTCCGGGCGCAGGGCCGACCAGACTTCCCGGCACACCACGCGCAAAGATGCCGCAAAGAACCAGCCGGCGCAAACCGGCGGCGCGCGGCGAGTGGCAGGCAAGGCAACGCGACCAGTCCGGCCCGGACCACGCATTCCGCGGCGACCAGCCGCTCGCCGCGGGAGCGCAGGACGGTCGACCGGCCCGGCGATCGGCGGCTTCGGCGATCGCCGGCGCCGGTGCCGCGGCGGTGGCGGCCACCTCGATGCCGACGAACCCACCGCCGATCACGACGATGCCGGTGAGCTGCCGGGCCGACCCCCGGCAGCTCACCGAGCGTCGCGCAGCTGGCGCCGTGAGCTGATGCCGAGCTTGCCGAAGACGTTGCGCAGGTGCCATTCCACGGTGCGCGGGCTGAGGAAGAGCCTCGTGCCGATTTCGGGGTTGGAGAGGCCTTCGCGGACCAGGCGCGCGATCTGGAGCTCCTGGGCGGTCAGCTCCTCGGTGGTCCCCGTCGTGCGTTTGCGCGCGGTCTCACCGGTGGCCAGCAGCTCGCGGCGCGCGCGGTCCGCGAAGGCGTCGAGGCCCATCGCGGACGTCATGGTGTGGGCCGTGCGCAGGTGCTCCCGGGCGTCGGCACGCCGTCCCTCGCGCCGGAGCCATTCGCCGTACAGCAGGTGGCCGCGGGCCAGTTCGACGCGCAGCGGCGTCCCGGTGAGCAGCGCGATCGACGCGGCGTAGCACTCGTCCGGGGTTTCCCCGGCCAACGCCCGCAGCCGGGCTTCGAGCGCCCGGACCCAGGTCGTCGGCGTGGCGCGGGCTCGTTCGGACATCCGGTCCAGCGCGGCGGCGACGAGGCCGTCGTCCCCGGTCCGGGACGCGGCTTCCGCCAACTCGGCCGTCGCCAGGGCCTGGTGGCCGACGGTGTCGTCCTCGAACACCCGCCGCGCCGCGTCGCGGGCGCGGTCGTGGCGGCCGAGGCCGTTGCCGAGCACGGCGTTCGCGTAGCCGGCGAACCGCACGACCCGGCCCTGGCCCCGCTCGGCCGCCTCCTCCGCCGCCACCGCGATCTCCGCGGTGTCCCGCCCGCGCAGAGCGGCGAGCAGGATCGCGCTGTACCCGACCGGACGGCCCCCGGTGACCTCGGCGAGCAGGCGGTCCTCGTCGACGAGCGCCTGCGCCGCGCTCAGGTCGCCGGCCACCAGGTCGTGGTTGGCCAGGAAGTTGAGGGCGAACTGCAGTTGCACGAGCGCGCCGGTCTCGCGCGCCAGCCGGACCTGGCGCTCGGCGAGAGCGCGCCCGGCCGCGTAGTCCAGCATTTCGGTCGCCAGGGTGCCACCGGCCCGGTTGCCCAGCAGCCACAGCACGCGTCCGGTGTTCCCGCCGCCGGTGTCCAAGGCCCGGACGGCGTCGACCGCCGTGGTCATC
Organism: Amycolatopsis sp. NPDC004772; assembly: GCF_053601215.1. Taxonomy (NCBI): domain Bacteria; kingdom Bacillati; phylum Actinomycetota; class Actinomycetes; order Pseudonocardiales; family Pseudonocardiaceae; genus Amycolatopsis; species Amycolatopsis sp. NPDC004772. The sequence continues at coordinate 112,370 of NZ_JBSGBK010000001.1, read as the reverse complement.
AGCGGGGCCGCGGCCGCGTAGCCGTCGGTGAGGCGGGTGGCAAGCGCGTCGAGCACGAGGTCGACGGCGGTCGGCGGGCGCTGGGCGGCGGGCGCCGTACGCGCCTGCTTCGCGGCTTCGACCCCGGATCCCGCCCAGACCGCGGCACCGAGTGCCTCCAGGTAGGTCTCGCGCGCCTGGTCACCGTCGAGGCGCCCGGCCGCGCGCAGGAGCAGCTCCGCCGCGGCACCGCCGCGCCGCTGGTCGAACGCGATCTCGCCGCGCAGCCGTTCGACTTCGGCGTCGCGCTCCGGATCCGGTGGTCCGGCGGCGGCCGCGTTCAGCAGGCCCAGCGCCGCGTCCAGGGCGCCGGCACCGCGTTTGGCCCGGGCCGCGGCGAGCTCGCGCCGGGCCCGCCGCGCCGGATCAGGCGTGAGCGTGGCCGCCTGTTCCAGCAACGCCGCGGCGGCGACGAGGCCGCCTCGGGCCTGGGCGCGGCCGGCGGAGTGCACCAGTTCGGCCGCGACGTCTTCGTCGGCGGTGACGGTGGCCTGCGCGCGGTGCCAGGCACGCCGGTCCGGGTCGACGCGGACGTCGGTCACCTCGGCCAGGGCCCGGTGCACCTCCCGCCGTTCGCGGGGCTCGGCGGACCGGTAGACCGCCGAGCGCACCAGCGGGTGCCGGAAGCGGATCCGCGGCCCGAACTCGATCAGCCCGGTCGCTTCGGCGGCCGCGGCGGGGTCGGCACCCAATCCGAGCTCGCCGGCCGCACGCCAGAGCAGGGTCGCGTCCCCCAGCGGCTCCGCCGCCGCGACCAGCAACAGCTTCCGGGTGTCGGACGGCAGCGGGGCGAGCTGCTGCAGGAAGCAGCGCTCGAGGCGGCCGGCGAGCGCGTCGCCGTCGGGCCGGAGGAGCCCGTCGGTCTGCTCGGCGGCGGTCCAGAACCGGGGCAGCTCGACCAGGGCCAGGGGGTTGCCGTGCGTTTCCGCGACGATCCGGTCGCGCACGCGAGCGTCCAGCGGGCCTTGGAAAACCGAGTCCAGCAGCGTGCCGGCCGCCGCTTCGCCGAGGCCGCGGACGGTCAGCTCCGGCAGCCCGGCCAGGCCGGGGTCCCCCTCGGGCTCGCGGACGGCGGCGACCAGGGCGATCGGCTCGGCCAAGAGCCGCCGCGCGACGAACGCGAGGGTCTGCGCGGACACCTGGTCGAGCCACTGCGCGTCGTCGACCAGGCACAGCAGGGGCCGCTCTTCGGCAACGGCGCCGAGCAGGGTCAGCACCGCCAGGCCGACCAGGAACCGGTCCGGCGGGGCGCCCGCGGTCAAGCCGAACGCCGTGCCGAGCGCGGCCCGCTGCGGCGCCGGCAGGTGCTCGAGCCGGTCGAGGAAGGGCGCGCAGAGCTGCTGGAGCCCGGCGTAGGGCAGCTCCCGCTCGGACTCGACACCGGCCGTCCGCGCGACCCGGCAGCCGGTCGCCCGCGCCGCGACGTGGTCCAGCAGCGCGGTCTTGCCGATGCCCGCCTCGCCGCGCAGCACCAGGACCCCGCTGTGTCCCGCCCGCGCGGCGGCGAGCACGCCGTCCAGCGCGGCGAGCTCCTCACCGCGGCCCAGCAGCTCCGGCTCCCGACCAGACACCCCGGAACCCTAGCGCCACCCCCGGGGCACCGGCCCGGGGAACACCAGGGTGTCTCCCGGGGGCGAACGCACCCCCGGGAGACGACTGTGGTGGCGAGCGGTGAACCCGCCGCCACCCGGAAAAGGAGTCCGATCATGGACATGAAGCTCGAAGTCGTGGTCCTGCCCGTCACCGACGTCGACCGCACCAAGCACTTCTACAAGGCACTCGGCTGGCGCGAAGACGCCGACATCGAGTTCGGTACCTCGCGCGTCGTGCAGCTGACCCCGCCGGGATCGCCGGCGTCGGTCCACTTCGGCACCGGCATCACCGACGCCGCCCCCGGCTCGGTGCGCGGCACCTACCTCGTCGTCGACGACATCGAGACCGCCCGCAAAGAGCTCGCGGAGCTCGGCGTCGACGTCAGCGAGGTCTTCCACCGCGACGACACCGGCGCCTTCGCCCCCGGCGCACACCCCGCCCACGGCACCTACGCGTCGTTCGCGTCGTTCAGCGACCCGGACGGCAACACCTGGCTGCTGCAGGAGATCACCACCCGCTTCCCCGGCCGCGTCTCCGGCGCGACCTACGGCTCGGCGCAGCAGCTGGAAAAGGCCCTGCGCGAGGCCGCGGCCGCACACGGCGAGCACGAGAAGGAAACCGGCCGGTACGACGAGGAATGGCCGGTCTGGTACGCCCAGTACATGACCGACCACCAGGACGCCTGACCCGATCGGGGTGAACACACCGCGGCGGCGCGTGCTCCCACGGGACGGGTATCCCGTCCGCATGCGCGTGAAATCCGGCCGACCGGGTACCGAGTGACCATGACGACTTCACCGTTCGACCAGGCCCGGACACGGGCAAGCAGGACATCGCCGCCGCCGATCCCGGCCCGGGGGCGCCGGACACCGCCGAAGGGTTCGGTCCCGGCGACACCGGGCCGGACGTGATCATTCCGGCGGACGAGGACGCGGCGGACGAGCCGCGCTGAAACCAAGCGCCCGGAATCAGGGCGCCGCGCGGCTCGGTAGGCCGCGATCTTGATCCGCGGGTGCACCAGGTCGACGGTGAACGCCGAAGCAGGCCGGCAGCGGCGCGTCCGTCCGGCAGGGACCGGTGAGGTAGACGAACTCGTCGTCCGGGTCATGAGGGCTCGGGAGCCGCCGGTGGCGGCGTGCCTGAAGACTCCGTGCGGTCGCTTCCCCAGGTTCGGCACACCGTAGTGGATCATGCCCGCGGGCCTGTACCGCCGTCGGCACGCGGGTGGTGCGCGATCGGCGACCGGGATGCCGAAGACCCAGGTCACTCCGAGCCGAGGTCGTCGCGGTCGGCTGGCTTCACCTTGGTGCCGATGAGCTGGACAGGCCGCTCCGGCGCACGAGGCGTCGGGCGTGGTCACCGCCGTCGGCAGCGGAGACGGCGCCGTCAGCTGTCACGCTCTCTTCTCCAGGATTCTCGAAACCTCTTGCATCGACGCCGCCACGACGCGGATGTCGGGTACCGCGCGAGCACGGTTGATGGCCGCCTTGAGCAGGAGGTTCCGCTCGACAGGATCCACGGCGTGCTCGGCGAGCGTCGCCAGGCGCGTGAACCCCGGAACACCGTCCGGCACATCAGCAGTCCGCACCTCCTCCCACAGTCCGCGTCGTACTGCTTCCGGCGCGAATCGCAGCAAACCGGCCGCGACGTCGGTGCGGACGAGACCGGCGTCGAGGTGAAACCCGGGGAGGATGGTGTCATCGTCCCGCCGCGCCAGATCGGCCTCGTCGGCCGTGCTCAGCGCATCGGCGATCAGTTGTCCGACGAGGTCAGCCGGCGCCACCGCGGCTGCCTGCACGAAGGCAGCGGAGCGCGCAGCAGGGTCGGGTACGTCGGCGAGCTTGTCGAGCGCGTACTCGAGCAACGCGTCGCGGCGCGAGGAGACACGAGCGGCGATCGCCAGCACTGCCTGTACCCCGGCCGTGGCGTTTCGGATCGAGTCCACCTCGGCAAGCACGGTGCTGGGGTCCTCGTCGTCGGTCAGGAGCTGGGTGAGGACGCCGACACGGTCTTCAGGACTCGAGATCGCGGCGGCTGTGTCGCGGATGCGGGCCAGGCAGCGGTCGTGTGCCGGCCGGGGCAGGTGCGGCAGCAAGTTGAACAGTCCGACCGACAGGAGTTGTGGGTTGCTCACCGAGTCGAGGTGCGCGGACGCCTCGTCAAGCGTCCAGACCGCCGATTGGAGCAGCGGGCTCACGAGGTCAACCGGTACGTCGCCGGCGACGGCGGTACGGCCGGCGAGGAAGAGGGTGCCGAAGATTTCGAACAGGAGTGGCTCGGCGTCCGGCCGCAACGTGGGTGTCGCATCGACCAGTCCGGCGGCGTGGTCCAGCTCGGCGACGAGATCTTCCGTGTAGGCGTTCATGTCGCCGTGCTCTCGCTGGGCGGCGGACCATCCCGACGCCGGCATCAGCAGGGCGCGCAGCTCGGCCCGGCGGCCGGCTGCGCGCAGGTGGGCCGGGCAGCGGCGAAGGCCGTAACCTCCGTGGAGGCGGGCGAAGTCGCCGGGGCGTTCGCGGAACGCCGTGAGGTAGTGATCGGCAAGCTCGCCATGGGTGGCGGCGACGCGTTCGGCCAGCTCGTCGCGCAGGTCCAGCACCGCGTCGGGCAGGCCCCCGGTGGCCGGCTCGGAGAGGAACTCGCCGAAACTGCGATGCGCCGGTGAGAACCGGCGGCCACCGCCCGTGCGGTCGACGCGGAGAAACGCGCGGTACCGCAGATCGCACAACCGTCGTACGTGCGGTGCCGGCACCTTCGTCACGTCAGTGATCATGTGTGCGGAGATCGGCTCGGCGGCCGCACCCACCATTCCCAGGACCGGTAAGTCAGCGTCGGCCCATGTCGGGACGGACCGGTGCCGGACGAGGCTGTGCGCGAAGTAATACGACAACTTGTCCGGGAGCTGATCGAGGCGGTCGAGGTCGACGTCGCCCGTCCGGATGTCGGCCAGCAGGTAGCGCAGGTGGATCCACACACCTTCGCAGCGCTCGATCAACATGGCGGCGAACTCGTCGGACGTCGCCTCGTGCCGTCTCAGCAGTTCACCGATGTACGGCATGCCGGCGACGTGTCTCAAGTACGCGTTCATGTCGGCGAGGTTGCGCGGATCGTCGGCAGCGATACGCACCACCCTCGATTCGGCATCCACCAACGTGATGGGCGTCCCGGACCGCAGCAAGGCAACGATGTAGACGCCCGGTGGCGGCCGGGCCGGCAACCCCAGCGGCACTGGCATGCTCGGAGGTTCTTCCTCATCCAGCCCGTCGACGACGAGCGTGAGGTCGTGCCCGTCCGCTGTCGCCTTGCCCGCCGCGAGCCGAAGCAGCTTGGCGAAGTACTCGGGCTCCGCCGCCCATTCGGGCACCCGCGTGCGATCGAGGTCCGGAAGCATGAACGCACGCTCGATCTCCGGGAAGAGGTCGAGCTCGGTGATGAGCTGGGCACTCAAGTTCAGCAGTGCAGCCCGCCGAGAGGCCCCACCTTCCAGCTTCGTGAAGTGCCCGACGTGGTGCGGGTGTTTCGCGAGTTCCGTGGCGAAACTCGTCTTGCCCAGCCCAGCGGCCGCCTCGACGACGAGGTAGCCGGCCTCGCACGCACTCCGGAATGCGGCGAGTTCGTCGAACAGCCAGGCGCGGCCGGTGAAGTCCTCGATCGACAGCGTGGTGAAATCCTGGGTGGCCAGCCGCAGCGACGTCCCGTCGAGCGCGGTGACATGGGTGATCACCGACCCGTAGTTGCTCCCGCCGAACGCGGCGGCGCCCGGGCCGGACGCCGTCGTCTGCGGGGAGCGGGGAAACACGGCTGCCTATTCGGTTTCACTTCGGACGTCGGTCTCCACGTCGGCGACGTCGCCGCCAGCCGCGACCGACCCCGGGCCGGTGGCGCCGACACCGTCGCCGCCGGCCGAGCCGGCGGTCGGCTTACCGCGGACCTTCGTCGTGACCTTGCCGGTCAGGTCTCCTCCGCCCGCGACCGCTCCCGCTCCGGAGGCCAAAACCCGCGGAGAAGCCCCCGAGTCGCTCAGGACATAAACGGCGGTGGTGACCACGACCAACACGCCGAGCACCGCCCACCACACCCAGCCCCACCCGTCGGTGAGCACGTTGACCACGATCGCGGTTGCAGTGCCGAGCACGACAGACGACGCGGCCGCGACGATCGTCCGGGTCTTGCGGGTGCGCGCCATCCTCGTCCTTCCACTACTAGATCAGGATGTAGTTGAGCTGTTCGCAGATCCTGGCCAGCGGTTCGTCGAGGCTCGGGTGGGCGAGCGGCAGCAGGAGATCAGGCGCGCTCGGGATACACGACGCCCCCGGCGGATCCCACAGGCACAGAGCAGGCTCACCCGCGTCCATGGACGATCGAAACCACAGACCATCGATGTCGGGCAGGGCTTCACGGATCGTGCGGGCCCAAGCCTGCGACAGCGGCTTGTTCGCGCCGACCCAGATGTCTTGGGAAGCTCCCACCCTCGTGGGCCACAGCCCGGTAAGGTCGAGCAGGCGCACGGCTCGCCGCGGCCGGAAAACGGCCACGTGCGGGGAACGACCGCGTCTGTCCACGATCGATGTGACCTGGAATGTCTCGGCGATCGACGTTTGCAAGCTGAGGCTGAAGTACAGGACGCCGTGCTCCGGAAAAGTGCCCACTTGACTGTCCGGGGTGATCGGGTGTGGATCGAACTCGCCGTGCGGCAAGGGCCCGACATAGCGGAAGGTGTTCCACCGCTGTACGTGCGCACCTCGCGCCGTGAAGATCCGGACCAGGCGCGTCTTCCGCGAAACCGTCACAATGTCCTGATCCGCCCGCAAGGACGACTTGATCACCGCCGAGGCAGGGGGCTGGGGAAGACGGCCCATGGCCCTACCTCCCCTGCTTGCCGACACCGACGACGGAATTCTAGAACCAGACGGTCCACGGTCGCCTGCGGCGCCTCGTCCACGTGGTGCCACGATGAGCTGTTCATCAGCAACGCTCGGCCGGTCAGCGGCCGGGCCCAAGATCTCGCCCACCTGGCTGCCGTTCACGTAGTAGTGAGTGTGATGTCAGCGCAGGTGATAGCGGCACGAGACAACCGCTCTCGGACAGCTGTCCGGACATGATGTCTTGACAGATCGTCCGAGACGCTAAGAAGTCTGTAATGTCTTGTTGTATGGCAGGGCAGGCCCGGTGACCGCGGTGCTGTGGGTGGTGCTCGGCACAGTTGCCGGCGGCTGGCTCACCGTCCGGCTCGACGGTCTCGGCGCCCGGCTGACCGCCGACATCGGCGCCGCGGTCCTGCTGGCTCGCATCACGCTCGGAGCGATGCAGACGTGGCGGGCTCGGCCGACCGAGTGATTCGCCCCGCGGGCGGTGCCGGACAGATGTCACCGCGGCAACGTCCGCTTCTGCCGACGAGCGAGTACGTCACTTCGCGATCGCTATTCACTGAGCATGCGAAGTGCCGGCGTTGGTGCAGCCGCGGCAGCTTTCTCGCCGACGTCGAGCCCCAGTCCGACATTAAGGAGAAGTGCCAGGCGAAAGGCGGTTTCCTCCGCCGACCAACTGCACAGACGCTGCAGAGCGTCGCTCGAGGGCGGCACTGTGAGCAGCGGAAGCTCGTGATCGTGACGGGCAAATCCGCGACGCGCGTCGTCCAGCGAATAGCGCCAGTCGAGGGGCACGTAAGCCAGGTCGCGCCGCAGGTGGACTAGCACAGATTGGCCGCTCACGACCTCGATCAACACCGAATCCGGCTCGAGCGCCTCCTCGACTCGCACGCGGATCTGGACATCGGGGTCGGCGCCGTCCCGTCGTTCCACGGCGGCGCGGGCATCCGGTGACGCACGGACGAACATCGGGTGCTCCATCTCGCGTCCTTCCAGCTTGGCGAACCAGGAAGGCGGAGTCGCGATGCGCACGACCGCTTCGTGGGCCGCATCAGCCGCTTCCTCGGAAGTTCCTTCTCCCTCGGTCACTTCGGAGGCTTCCGCCTCACCAGGTGTTTCAAACTCCACTGGTTGGCGGGCTCGGAGAGCTTTGCGGACTCTGTCGATGGCGACGCCGGCCTCGGCCGACGCTGGTGTCGTGGCCAAGATTCGTTCCAACCAGGACAGTTCCTCGTCCACGGTATCCTCAGCTGTGCCCAGATGGGCGATCTGCCTTTGGCGCTCGGCCGCGCACCGGTCGATCACGGCGAGGGCCCGCGGGAGATCGACCTGCGTGACGTCGTCTCCTTGCTCGCGACGAGAGGCAACTGCATGTTGGAGGACCTGACGGCACAGAATGGCCTGATCCGCCAAGCGACGCGGTACGTTGATCCAGTGGAAGGCGTCGCGGATCGGTTCTTCGCCGTACTCGCCGTGCGCCAGCCTCACAAGAGCGGTCACGAAGGCACTCGCGCGTTCTTCGACGGTCGCCGCTTCCGCAGAATTCAGCGCTTTGGCAAGGTCCGACGCCGATTTCGTTTGCCCGTGGTAGAGGGCGGACCAAGCTGCGGCTCCGAGATGCACTGGAGTGGCGTTGTCCGGCACCAGCGGAGCCTCCCGCCATACTGCCCGCCACACCGTATCCGCCCGCAAGCCATCGCCCATCAGCGTGAAACACTCGGCTAGCCAGAGCCGGAACTCCAGCTGCGGATCGAGCTGGATCGCCTTCTCGATGTGCTCTGCGGCTTGTACGTACCGGCCCGATGCGCGTGCCGCCATGCCGAAGAGAGCCAGGCGCCATGCGTTGTCATTGACCGTCACGTCCGCAGGGATGTCGGCTTCGTCCAGGATCAAGGTCGCGCGGTCGCCGTCGCCGATGTTGATCGCGGCCACCGCCTGAGCGAGGGATGCCTGGTAGTTTCCCGGTGCCAAAGCATGTGCCCGGGCAATGACCGCGGCAGCGGCATAACCCCCCGACGCCGTGCTGAGCCGATCCCCGAGGTTCATCCAGCCGGTTGGCGAGGCAGGATTGAGCATCACATACCGGGCTGCGTGACCGACCGCTGCCCAGAGGTGGAACGGACGCCGGGCACTCACCTTCTCCGATAAGCGATACTCTGCGTTGGCCTGCACCAGGAGCGCCCACTGGTTCTCCGACGTCAGCAGCGAATCCTTCTCAGCGTCGGCACAAAGAACAAGAGCTTCCTCGAGCTGGGGCTCCGCTTCCTTTGGCGGAAGCGTCCACGTGGCGTACACCAGGGCGTCGGCGAGCTCCCGTTGCCGGTCGGCTTCGTGCGGCCGCAGACCCAGGGCCTCGCGGAACCAGCGGACTGCCTGTTCGCCCAGGTCAGCCGCCAACGCCCAACGCCCCGCCTCCGTGGCGGCATCGGCCGCTGCCTCGTCGCCACCCTGGGGAAGGTCGAGCCGGCACGTGGTCTCGTAAACCAGTTCCGCACGCCGCAATGCCACGGACGCGTTGGAGGCGGAAACGTCGGCGAGCAGCGCACGAGCGTCGTCGGTGCGGTCCTCGTCCAGGAGCCGTGCCGCGAACTCCAGTGTCAACTCGGACGGGAGTTCGTCGACAAGCGCTCGCAGCCGATCACGCAGCCCAGCCAAGCTCGCGACTCCACGCGCGAGAGCAGGAAGAACGGGGAGAACGGTCATCGGGCCGTCGGTGTTGTCCGCCGCGCCGTGCCCGTCTCCGCGCGCCGCCAGCTCGGCAGCGCAGTCCAGGTTCTCCGCAGCGCCACTCAGCGCGAGCTCCCAGCCGGACGGCGGGGCCGGAATCAAATCACGAATTCCGAGGACACGGTCCAAGTAGGACGAGGCCGCCAGCAGTCGGTACCGCAACTCGACCGTCCTGCTGGGCGCCGCTTCCTGAATCGCCAGCTCGGCCCGGCGAAGGACGTCGACGGCGGACTGGTCTCTGACGCGAGCCAGCACCCGAGCCCCGAGAATGCCCAGCGCGGCCCGCTGCTCGGGCGCCAACGTCCGACTCTCGAGACACCATTCTACGATGTCCAGTAACTGTGTAGGCGCAAAGGAATTGAGCTGCGCGGTGTTACTGAGGGCGAGCACCGCGGACAACCACCTGTCTTGGTACCACGCTGCGCCGGTGGCGAGAGAAAACGAGTGCCTGCCCAGGCGCATCACCTCGGACCAGGCACCCTGAGAAAGAGCATCAACGGCCGTGCGCAGCCAGAGGTCGGTTCCGGCATCGCGGTCACGAGCGAGCGTTCCCTCCAAGTCAAGCCGTCGCGTGTCCCAGCTGCTCTCCCCATAGCGGGCTTCCCACGCGGCATGTGCCTCCAACGCGGCCAGAGTCGAGGCCGCCTGCTCCAGGTTCCGCCTCAGCCGATCCACGTCCAATACCCGCCGAGCCAGGTCTTCTAATGCCGAATAGGCGGGTTCTGGTCCATCGTCCAGAAGCGCGGCGACGTCGTCCACCACCGACGCGACGTTGCGCAGGCGCCGGCGCAGCTCACCGGCGAGGTCCTTCGTGAAGGAAGTGCTCATGTCACACCAAACCGGCTCGGAGAAGCAGCCATCGTGTCCTCACTCGAAGACTCCGCATGCGCCTGGGATCCGGAGAGGCCGCCCTGTCGAGTCGCGGAGTTGACAGTGGCGTGCCCCGAAGTCCACCTGGGTGCCGGCTTCGCCAGGCGCACCTCTCCGTCTTGGGTTGTCGTCACACTCACGCTGCCGAACGCAGCCACGTCGAGCAGTGGTCCGTCGACACGCTCTTCCTCATCCAACTGTCGAGGGGGCTGATCGGCGATCTGCGCCCGGTAGAGCTGCACAGCCCGCTCCACCGTCTCTCCGCGTGATAGCGCATTGCAGAGCCAGACGGACAGACTGACCACGTGTTCCATGCTCGTCGCGTGCTCGGCCAGCACCAGCGCCTGGATCGAGTTCCCCAGCAGGCACAGCCAGTCAGCATCGGCAGGGATCGCCGGCGTCGGTCGGTCTTGCAATTGGAGGACCAGCACCCGGCACCCGGACTGTTCGAGTACTTTGCTGAGAACCTGGAGCTGCACGCCACTTGGCTGCTGGCCGAAGTAGCCGCGGAACGTCAGGGCATCCACGCCGTGCTGGGTGCCCACGTAGTGGATGAGGTGCCACGGGCCTTCCGCAAGGACATCGACGAGGTCGGACAGTTTCTTGTCGTGCACGATCTTGATGCGCTGGTCCGTGACCTCCAGCCCGACCTCGGTGAGGCCCTGCTTGATCGCGTCCGCGACGGACTCGGAGCGTCCACCGAGTACGTTCACCACCACGAGGACGCGGAACTCGTCAGGCACGGGCGGCGGGTCGGACGGCGGCACGTCGACGTAGCGGGCGAAGGTCAACCGCGGGTCGGCTGCGACACGCAGCCTTTCGCCGCCAGCGGTCTTTTCGGCAGCGAATTCCCAGGGGATTCGCGCGAGCGGATTTCTCGATTGCACGCGAAGCCGGAGAATGGGCAGATTCGCCCCCTTGCTGATTTTTTCCTGCAGTAGCTCGTAAACCTCCTTGGGCAACAGCAACCGGTGGAGCACTCTTCCCACGAGCTCCACATGTGGCGGACTGCTCAAGTAGTGACGCCGCGACCACTGGTCCACAGCATCGAGAACCTCCTCGCCGAGGTCCGCCACCGCCCGCGGGTACCCTTGAAGTGGTTCGGCGACCATTCTGAGCATCCAGCCGGTCTGAGGGGGTACGGAGGCATCACCCCCGAGTAGCTCTATGTCGATCGAACCGGCCGGCGGCCCGAACGGCTCGTATCGCTTTCCCTGCGGATCCCGGCCATGCTCTTTGAGGTGAATCCCGAGCAGCCGTACCCAGCCCTGCGCATTGGGTCCGGGTGCATCGAACGCGCCGCGGACTTCCCCGGCGACACCGAGCACGTCAGAGATCAGGATGGCAAAACCACCAGGAGCGTCGCTTCCCCGTCCACGCTTGAGGCGAGCGTAGCCGACGACAAGGCCGCAGCCGTTCAGCAATGGACCGCCGGAAAACCCGTGATCGACAGCCTCGCTCGTCAAAGCGAGGTAACGATGCTCTTCCTGATCTCGGTTGGACGAGTAACCCGCCTTCACACGCCGAACTTGATAGCTGACCACATCGCCAGCCGGATAGCCCGCGAGGACCAGCGTCGAGGATTGCGCAGGCACAGCGGCATCCATAAGGACGGCAGGCAGGTCATCACCCGCAGCTCCGAGTTCGAGCACGGCGAGGTCCGGCCAAGGCTGCAGTCCGGCCGAGGTGGTTCCCGGCTTCTCCGGCCAGCTGCAGCGAATCCAGGCTGGGATCCGGCGACCAAGATGATCGACTACTTCGAGGTCGCCCGGGTCGTCGTCAGGCCATCCCCCGTCAGGCCGCGTGCGCCGGAGCACCTTTTCGACGACGTGGAGACACGTGAGTGCCAGGCGAGGCCCGATGACGAACGCGGTGCCGCGGTAGGTGCCAGCCAGCACCTGCAAGACACTGCGCTCCAGCGCGTCGACATAGTCGGCTCGGACCTCTGCCATATCGCCTCAGTTCACCGCCGGCGCGGCGCCAGCCGCACTGTCCCCAGCGGAGTTCGCTTCCCACTCCAAAGTCACCGTGAGGGTGGCCTCGCCACCGGACCTGACGAGTAGCGCCACCAACCCTCCTGCCTCTGCCTTGACGGTGAAGGCCATCTCCACGGAGAACTTCTCTGGCCGTACGGCGCGCACGGCATGCGCGACCGAGCCGGCCACCGTCTTCACAGCCGCGAGAACGCGGTCCAGGTTCCCGAACTCGAAGCCGGCAACCTGTTGCCTGCTTGCTTCGGCGCGGGCCTCTACCCACAGCTCCACCGGCTCCGGAAGCAACATTCCCTCTGCGTCCCGAGTGAGGACGACTTTGACTTCCTCAGTGTCGTCGGCCATCGGTATGTCCTCGTTTCGGTTTCGAGTCAGCCACGCAACGGTGATTTTCCTGCACGTAGCCAGCCACTGGAAGCTGCGAGGGCGGAGACTGCTCCGCGGTGCGTCGCATCCGGCACCTCCCGGCTTCCGGAGATAGCCTTCAAGTCGGCTTAAGGTAAGAAGTTGTTACAGCAATCGAGGTGACAGGTTGACAACGAAGAGTGCTGGTGCCCGTTGATCACGATGTAGGGCACCAGCCAGATTGCGGCGTGACCCCTACGCGCACCGATCAATCACGTGCCGTCAAGGATCCCATTTCATCGCGCGGAAGTGGACCGCAGAGTACGCAACGCGTCCGAAGCCAGTGATTCTGATCCGAGTCATACCATTCGCATCACAAATGCAATCGCGACACTGATGAAGCGGGCCACTCGCAGCAAAGACGAGCCAAGCACGGGTCATTCTGATCGAGAGCGGCTTCGCCTGCACCGGTACCCGCCGCACCACGACACGGCGGCCTCAGTGGGGCCACTTCCCGGCCCAGGCCGTGTCGGCGCTCGCCGACCAGTAGTTTGTCCATCAATTGGGCCGTCGAGCGTGGATTGAAGCCGAGGTCGGGCGGCGGGAGTTCACGCCTCTCCGCGGGCGTGCCCAACCCCATGATGACCTGATCTAAACCGCCATTGAACGCGTGCGCGGCGCTGCGGGTGGTGAAGATGGGCAGAGCCTTCCAGCACGTCGAACGACTCAGAGGACACCGAACACCCAATACGCCGGCGCGGTATCCCTCCCGGTCATGACGGCACGCCCGGGCGGAGTCCTTCACGATCGCGTCCCTTCGGCGGCGTCCTGGGGTGCGAGCGGAAAGACGTCGGCGTCGAAGAACCGGGCGAACGGCAATGTCGCCAGGATCTCCGCCACCTGCGCCTGGTCGGCGGCGACGACCTCGACGAACGTCGCCCGCCGTGCCGGGGATACGTAGTGGGCGCCGATCTTTCCCTGTGAGCGCAACACTTCCAGCTGCTGGTGCTCGACCTCTCTCAGCGCGGCGAATTCCGCGAGGTCGGTGTCGTCCCGGAGGGTTCCGACCACCATGAACGTCTGTCCCGTGGCGAGGTTCGCGGGCATGGTTCTCCTTCCGAGGGCGCTTCGTGCACCCTGATGTCTCGTCGTGACATCACCGTAGCACTGATGTCGCGACAAGACATCACCTGCAGTACGCTGGCGCCATGCCCCGGTGGGAAGCAGGCAGCGAGGAGCGGATGAAGCAGGCCGCCATGGAGCTGTTCGAGGAACAAGGCTTCGAGGCCACCACCGCGGTCCAGATCGCCGAACGCGCCCGCGTCACCACGCGGACGTTCTTCCGCTACTTCCCCGACAAGGAAGAGATCCTCTTCGCCGACGCGGAGCTGCTCTACGCGGCACTCATCCAGGAACTCCGGCAGACGCCCGACCTCGAACAGCCACTGCTGGCCGTGGTCCGGACCTTGGCCGGGTTCGGCTGGGAGGAACTCGGCTCACGGGACGTCCTGCGCCGGCGAAGCCGGATGATCGCGGCGAACCCGAGGTTGCTGGAGCGCGATCTGATCAAGCAACACCAGCTGGCCGAAGGATTCCGCCGGGCACTCCGCGAGCGTGGCGTCGATCCCGACACCGCGGAGCTGGCGGCCGGCACGGGAAGCCACATCTTCCGTACCGCCTACCGCAAGTGGCTGGAAAGCAGCGACAACACCGACCTGAAGACGATCACCGACGCCGTGACGTCTCTGCTCACCGACATCATGCCCGCGGGCCGGCCGCCACGCAGACGCGCGCCGATCACTCCGCCGGCGAAGCAGGTCCACTAGACGCCGTCTGCCGCCGCGGCGTTGGCCCGGTCGATCGCCGGCATGTGCTCCTCCGCCCAGGCACGCAGGGCCGCCAGCGGCACTTCGAGGGAGTGGCCCAGGTCGGTGAGGCGGTAGTGCACCTTCGGCGGAACCGTCGGCTCCACGCGGCGCTCCACCAGGCCGTCGCGGGTGAGGCTCTGCAGCGTCACCGACAGCATCTTCTGCGAGACGCCGGGCATCCGCCGTTGCAGCTCGGCGAACCGCACCTCGCCCGGGCCGGCCTCGGCCAGCACCTTGACCGCCATCGACGTCCACTTCGTGCCGATGCGGTCGAGCAGCTGCCGGGTCGGGCAGGCGGGGTCGAAGAGGTCGCCGTGCGCGCCCTTCGGCGAGGGGGTCACCTGGAGCTCACCACCTGTCGGGAAAGTGCCGTCTTGGCCGGGCCGAGCCGGTTACCTAGCCTCATCTGGTAACCAATGGTAACCGCCGAGGAGGCAACGGTGCACGAGCAGCGGGTCAGGGCGAACGGCATCGACATCGCCGTGGCCGTCACCGGGCACGGACCGGCTTTCCTGCTGCTGCACGGCTTCCCGCACACCTGGCGGCTGTGGTCCGCGGTCATCCCGCACCTGGCCCGCCACCACCGGGTCATCGCTCCGGACCTGCGCGGGCTGGGTGCGACCACCCGCACCGAAGACGGGTACGACGCCGGCACCCTCGCCGCCGATGCCGAAGCGCTCCTCGACGCCTTGGGCGAGCCGGAGGCGACCGTCGTGGGTATCGACGCGGGCGCCCCTCCCGCATTCCTGCTCGCCATGCGGCGCCCCGAGCGGGTCCGCCGGCTCGTCCTCATGGAGTCGCTGCTCGGGCGCCTGCCCGGCGCCGAGGACTTCCTCGCCGGCGGGCCGCCGTGGTGGTTCGGGTTCCACGCCGTCCCCGGCCTCGCCGAAACCGTCCTCGCCGGGCACGAGGCCGGCTACATCGGCTGGTTCCTCGACGCCGGCACCCGCGGCCGCGGCGTGCCACCCGCGATCCGGGACCACTTCACCGCGGCGTACACCGGACGCGATGCCCTGCGCAGCGCCTTCGGCCACTACCGGGCCATGCCCGAAAGCGCCGCACAGATCGCGCACGCCGCCGCAACCGGCCGGCTCACCGTGCCCACCGTGGCGATCGGCGCCCACCCGGTCGGCGACACCCTCGCCCGCCAGCTGCGCCCGGTGACCGACGACCTCACGGCGCACCTCATCGAAGACTGCGGCCACATCATCCCGCTGGACCGACCCGACGCCCTGGTGGAGCGGCTGTGTTTCGACACCGGCCGGTCCGGGTAATACTGCTCTCGTAACGCAACCAGTTTCGGGGTGAGAGCGGTGAAGGCAGCCCGGTCGCGGTGTCCGATCAACCTGTCGCTGGAGATCTTCGGCGACCGGTGGACGCTGCTCGTCCTGCGTGACGTCGTTTTCGGCGGGGCGCGGCACTTCCGCGAGCTGCTCGGCGGTGAGGAACGGATCTCGTCGAACGTGCTGGCCGACCGGCTGGCCGTGCTCGTCGAGAACGGGCTGCTCACGCGGGCCGGGGACGCGTCGCACAAGCAGAAGGTCACCTACAGCCTGACCGAACGCGCGATCGACCTCGTCCCGGTGCTCGTGCAGCTCAGCGCGTGGGGGGTCCGGCACCTGCCCGTGGCCGATGCCTACGCGGCCCGCGCCGAAGTGCTCATCGCCGGCGGTCCTCCGCTGTGGGAAGCCTTCATGGACGAACTGCGCGAGATTCACCTCGGCACCCGCCGCGGGGAGACGCCGGACGGCCCGAGCGTCGCCGAGCGCCTCGATGCCGCCTACGCGGCTTCCGCGGCCGACCGAACGGAGTGACGATGGAAACCCGGCTCGACGAACGGTTCAGCGATCCCGGCACCGAGGCCACCGGCTGGGCCGAAACCACGCGGGCGCTGGAAGAGGCCCAGATCAGCTGGCTCACGACCGTCCGCGCCGACGGCCGGCCGCACGTGACACCGCTGGTCGCGGTGTGGCTGGACGGGGCGGTCCACTTCAGCACCGGCGCCACCGAGCAGAAGTACCGCAACCTCACGGCGAACCCGAACGTCGTGCTGACCACGGGCCGCAACGCCTGGGACGACGCTCTCGACGTGGTCGTCGAGGGCGTGGCCCGCCGCGTCACCGACCGCCCGACGCTCGACCGGCTCGCCGCGGCGTGGCGGCGGAAGTGGGACGGCAGCTGGATCTACGAGGCGACCGACACCGGCTTCCGGCAGGGCGGCCACGACGACGTCGCGGTCTTCGCCGTCGAACCGGCGAAGGTCCTGGCCTTCGGCCGGCGGCGGACGAACCCCTCGGAGACGTCGATGCTGTCCACTGTGGAGTTCACCCACACGAGCCACCGGCGCTGACGGTCGAGGCTTCCGATCGGCATCGGCGGTGTTGGTCGTCGGGCGCGGACAGCGCGAGTCGCCGTGGGTCGCCGCCGCCGAAGCGATCCCGACGGTGGCGGGAGGCCGGCCCCGGCCGGAGGGATCAGCCCGCGGCGGCGGCCATGATCCGGCGGACCCGGTCGCGCAGCAGTGCGTGTGTCCGGTCGTGGTGGTTGCGGGGGTGCCAGGCCATGCCGAGCACCACTTCCGGCACCGCCACCGGGATCGGGAACGTCCGCAGGCCCAGCGTTTCCAGCATCGGGCGGCCCAGCTTGGCCGGGGTCACGCAGACGACGTCGGTGCCGCGCGCCACGTGCAGCGCGCCGGCGAAGCTCGGCAGGACGGCGATCACCCGGCGGCTCAGTCCGAGCTCGGCCAGCCGCTCGTCGATCGGGCCGTGCGCGCGGCCCCGGCGTGAGACCACGATGTGGTCGGCCGCGGCGAACCTCTTCGGGGTGACCGTCTTGACCTTGCCCAGGGGGTGTTCGGGGCGGATCGCGCCGACGAGCGTTTCGGTGACGAGGGTTTCCGAGTGGATTTCGGGGTCGCCCGGGCGCAGCGTCCCGATCTCCAGGTCCACGAGTCCTTCGCGCAGCGCCGGGGTGTCCTGGAGGTGTTCCGGTCGTAGCCGCAGGGAAATCCCCGGTGCCTCGGCCCGCAGGTCGTCGATGAGGGACGGGATGAACGTCGTGGACAGCATGTCGGTGACCTGGAGGTCGAACGTGCGCACCGCGGTCCGCGGATCGGCGGCGGTCGACGGGCCGAACAGTGCGCGGGCCCGGGCGGCGACCGCGTGCACCTCCCCGCGCAGCTCGAGCGCGCGCGGGGTCGGCACGAGATCGCGGCCGGCCCGGACGAGCAGCGGGTCGTCGAACGCGCGCCGCAGCCGGGCGAGCGTGCGGCTCATCGCCGGGGCCGACGTGTGCAGGCGCTCCGCCGCCTTCGTCACGCTGCTTTCGGTGAGCAGTGCGTCCAGTGCCTCGATGAGGTTGAGGTCGTAGTCCACCGGCCGATTATCACAGGTGGAATGAGTACGTATCAACGTTGCACTGGAGTTAACCGGCGGCCGTCCTTACCGTCGAATTCGGAAGACGAAGGAGGACAGCGATGCGAGCTGTGGTGATCGGCGGCGGGATCGTGGGACTGACGAGCGGTCTCGCCTTGCGCCGCAAGGGAATCGACGTGGTGGTCCACGAGCACGCGCCGGAGGTCCGCGCGGCCGGGGCTGGACTGGGATTGTGGGCCAACGCGCTGGCGGTGTTCGACGAACTCGGCGTCGGCGACCAGGTGCGGGCCATCGGCAAACCCGGGGAGATGTACTTCCACGACACGGCCGGGCGGCTGCTCGAGACGCCCGAGTTCGGCGTCGAGGACCACCGCTTCCTGCTGGTGCACCGGGCGGAGCTCACCGACCTGCTCGCCGACGCCGTCGGCCGGGACCGCATCCGCCTCGCCACCGGGTTCGCCGCATACGAAGAGCACGCCGGCCACGTCACCGTCCGGCTGACCGACGGCAGCGAGGACACCGCCGACGTGCTCGTCGGGGCGGACGGCGCGTACTCGGCGGTGCGCGCGCAGCTGGTGCCGGGGACGCCGGCGGAGGAACACCCCGGGCACCACGCGTGGCGCGCCGTGCTCCCGGATCCGGGTCTCGGCCTGACCGGGAACCGGGTGATCCTCGGCGGCGAACGCTGCCGCGGCGGGTGGGTGCGCACCCACGACGGCGGCGTCTACTGGCTGGTGAACCAGTTCGACACGCCGGAACCGACCGGCACCCGCAAGGAGCAGGCCCTGGCCCGGGCCGCGCACCTGGACGACGGCGAGCACGGCGGGATCCTCGCCCAGCTCATCCGCGCCACGCCCGAAGAATCGATCCTGCACAACCGGATCATGATCGTGCCGCCGTTGCCGCACTGGGCGTCCGGGCGTGTCGTGCTCGCCGGGGACGCGGCGCACGCGATGTCGCCGCACATCACCGCCGGGGCGACGCTGGGCATCGAGGACGCCGCGCTGCTCGGCCGCCTGCTCGCCCCGGGCGGCGACGTGCCCGCGGCGCTGGGCGCCTACGAAGCGGACCGGATCCCCCGGTACGCCCGTGCCGCGGAACTCTCGGCGGCCGTGGAGCACGCCCCCACGCCGCAAGGGTTCGCGCGGCACTACGCCGCGTTCAGCCACTGGATGCTCACCTCGTCCGCCGGGAACCCGGTGCCGGCATGAGGTTCACGGTGGAGGTGGACGTGCCGGTGCCGATGCGCGACGGCGTCACGCTCGCCACCAACGTGTGGCTCCCGGACGGGCCCGGGCGGTTCCCGGCGCTGCTGGTCCGCACGCCCTACGGCAAGGATGACGCCGGACTGTACGGCAATCCGAAGCTCCCCGACGTGTTCGCCCTCGTCGAAGCGGGGTACGCCGTGGTGGCGCAGGACGTCCGGGGCACGTCCCGCTCCCCCGGGACGTTCGTGCCGCACGCCCACGAGGGCCCGGACAGCGTCGACACCCTCGCCTGGCTGGCCGCGCAGCCGTGGTGTGACGGTGCGATCGGCATGTGGGGCGGGTCGTACCTGGGGTTCAGCCAGTGGCAGGCCGCCGCGCGGAACGTTCCGGCGCTGCGGGCGATCGCGCCGGTGATGACCTCCGCCGATCCGTACGCGGCGCCGTGGCGCTCCCCCGGCGGCGCGCTGTCCCAGGACGCGGTCCTGACCTGGGCCACCCTCTCGGCCCTGCGCACCCTGCAGCGGGGACGCGACGAAGGGCGCGGTGACGCCGGGACACTGCTGTCCGGCCTGGCCGAGCCGCGGTCGCTGCACGAGCCGTTGCCGATCGCCGACCGCGCCGCGGTGGCCCGATCGCTGCCCTGGCTCGGCGACGTGCTCGCCCACCCGGAACGGGACGCCTTCTGGCAGGAGATCGCGGCGACCGACCACGGCGAGCGGATCACCGTCCCGGCGCTCCACATCGGAGGGTGGTACGACGTGTTCATCCATGAAACCGTGCGGTCGTACCGGATGCTGCGCCGCCGCGCCGGCAGCGCCGCCGCCCGCGACGGCCAGCGGCTGATCATCGGCCCCTGGTCCCACCCCGACGGCACCGACCTCGGCACCTACCCCGACCGGTCGTTCGGGCTCGCCGGCAGCATCAAGACCGCCGGCGTCACCGAAGCGCACCTGCGGTTCTTCGACCGCTGGGTCCGCGGCCGCGAGCTGCCCGGCGACCCCCACCGGGTCCGGATCTTCGTCATGGGAACCGACGAATGGCGCGACGAGCCGGACTGGCCGCTGCCGGACACCCGCTACACCGACTTCTTCCTCGACGGCGGCGGACGCGCCAACACCGCCGGCGGCGACGGTGTCCTGACGTCCGACGCCCCGGCCGGGAACGCCACCGACACGTTTCGCTACGACCCGCGCGATCCGGTGCCCAGCCTGGGCGGCACCGTGCTCGCCGCCGCGCCGGGGGCCTACCCCGGACCGGCCGATCAGGCCGCGGTCGAAGCGCGCGAGGACGTCCTGTGCTTCACCACCCCGGTGATCGAGCGCCCGGTCGAGGTCGTCGGGCACGTCACCCTGGTGCTGCACATCCGATCGTCCACACCGGACACCGACTTCACCGGCAAGCTCGTCGACGTGCACCCCGACGGCCGGGCGATCCTGCTGTGCGAAGGCATCCAGCGCGTCCGCTACCGCGAGTCCCTCACCGAACCGGTGCTCCTCGCGCCGGGCACGGACGCCGAACTGACTCTCGACCTGGGCGTCACGGCGAACGTCTTCCGGCCGGGGCACCGCATCCGGCTCGAGGTGGCCGGCAGCAACTTCCCCCGCTACGACCGCAACACCAACACCGGCGCGGCGATCGCCACCGACGGCGCCGACGACGTGGTGGTCGCCGTCAACCACGTCCACCACGGCCCCGCGCACCCCAGCCGGCTGGTCCTGCCGGTGGTCGAACGCCCATGAACGCCCTGCAGGAACTCCTCGACCGCGCGGCCATCGCCGACGTCGTCGCCAATCTCGCCCACGCCCAGGACGACCGCGACTGGGCCACCTTCCGGCGGCTGTTCGCCGACGAGGTGACGCTGGACCTGTCGACGCACTACCACGGCCGCCCGCCGACGACCGTGACCGCCGATGCCCTGGCCGAACTGGCCCGCGCGACCCTGGAGGGTTTCGACAGCACCCACCACACCGCCACCGACCTCGTCGTGGACTCGTCCGGCGACGACGCGACGTGCCGCGCGCACGTGGTCGCCTACCACCACGTCCCCGCCGAGCCCGGGCGTCGTCGACCACTGCACGATGCGCGGCCGCTGGGAGCTGGAGCTGCGCAAGCTCGGCGGGCGGTGGCTCATCTGCCACTGGACCGTCCTGCGCACCGCGCCCTGGGACGGCTCCCCCGACGTCTACGCCCTCGCCGCCGCCCGCCGCTCTTGATCGCCCCCGAGGAGGACCGCCGATGTTCTACGAGATCCGCACCGAGCACGCCCGCCCCGGCCGCGGCCGCGAACTCGCCCGCTACCTGGACGAGACCGTCATCCCCCTCCACCGGGAACGGGGGATGGAGGTGGTGGGCTCGTTCACCGTGGCCGGCGACGAGGACGCCGTCGTCTGGATCCGGCGCTTCGCCGGCGACGCCGACCGCGAACGTATCCTGGACGCCGTCCACCGGGATCCCCGGTGCGCGGCCCTGGCCGAGACCGTCGCCGCGCTGACCGGGGAGCCCGCGTCCACGGTGCGCCTGGTACCGACCGCCGGGTCCCTGCTCCGCTGAACATCCTTATCCGGAAAGGAAAAACCGTGGCCGAGTACCGGCTTCCCGCGACGCGGGAGACCACAGTGGACGTCCTCGACCGGGCCACCCCGCCCGTGCTGACCGTCGATCCGGGCGACTCCGTCCTGGTCGAATCGCTCGACGCCGCCGGCTACCTGGACCGGCGGGTCGATGGCCCGGCGAGGTACCCGCAGCGGCGCGGGCACTGCCTGACCGGGCCGATCGCGGTGCGCGGCGCCGAGCCGGGCATGGTCCTGGGTGTGCACTTCAGGTCGATCACGCCCGGCGACTGGGGCTGGACCACCGCCGGGGTGAAGGACACCGCGCTCAACCGCAGGCTCGGCGTCGCCGACGGCCCGGCGACGGCGCTGACGTGGGACATCGACGGCGACACCGCGACCAGCAACCTCGGCCACACCGTCGGCATCGCGCCCTTCCTCGGTGTCGTCGGCGTGCCCCCGGCCGAGCCGGGACCGCACTCGACCATCCCGCCGCGGGCGCTCGGCGGCGGCAACCTGGACTGCCGGGACCTCGTCGCCGGGTCGACGTTGTACCTGCCGCTGACCGTGTCCGGCGCGCTGCTGCACCTGGGCGACGGGCACGCGGCCCAGGGCCACGGCGAAGTCGGGGGAACGGCGATCGAGTGCCCGATGACCACCGAGGTGACCCTCACGCTGGCGGCGGACGCGGCGGTCCCGGGCATCCACGCCGAAACCCCCGAGGGCCGGGTCACCTTCGGCTTCGGGGCCGGCCTCGACGAGGCGATGGCCGACGCGCTGGCCACCATGGTGACCTGGCTGCAGCAGCTTCACGACCTCGACCGGGCCACCGCGCTCGCGCTGGCCTCACCGGTCGTCGACCTGCGGATCACCCAGGTCGCCAACGAGACGTGGGGCGTGCACGCCGTCCTCCCGCACGACGCGATCCGCTGAGGGGCATCCGGTTCACAGTCCGCGCGCGACCGGCAGCCCCGGCCGGTCGCCCGCCGGCTGGAACCGGGTCAGGCGCAGGCTGTTCGAGACGACCAGGCAGCTCGACAACGCCATCGCCGCGCCCGCGATCATCGGGTTCAGCAGGCCCGCCGCCGCCAGCGGCAACGCGGCGACGTTGTAGGCCAGCGCCCAGAACAGGTTCGCCTTGATCGTCCCCAACGTCCGGCGCGACAGCCGGATCGCGTCGACCGCGGCCATCAGGTCACCGCGGACGAGCGTGAGGTCACCGGCTTCGATCGCGGCGTCGGTTCCGGTGCCCATCGCCAGCCCGAGGTCGGCCGAGGCGAGCGCGGCCGCGTCGTTGACGCCGTCGCCGATCATCGCCACCACGTGGCCCCGCCCCTTGAGGTCGGTGATCACGTCGACCTTCTGCTCCGGGGAGACGTCCGCGATGACCTCGGTGATCCCCGCCTCGCGGGCGATCGCCTGCGCCACGGCCTCGTTGTCGCCGGTGAGCAGGATCGGCGTCAGCCCGAGCCGCCGCAGCTGGAAGATCGCCGCCGACGACGTCGGTTTCACCGTGTCGGCCACCACGAGCACGGCGTGCGCGAAACCGTCCCACGCCAGGATCACCGCGGTGTGCCCGGCCTGCTCGGCCTTCTGCTTCACCGCCAGCAGCGACTTCGGCAGCCGCACCGAAAGGCGGTGCATCAGCTCGGGCCGGCCGACGACGACGCGGTGCCCGTCGACCCGGCCCAGCACCCCGTACCCGGCGACGTTGCGGAACTCCCGCACCTCCCCCACCGAACCGAACCGGCGGAGCGCGGCGGACACCACGGCGTCGGCGATCGGGTGCTCGGAGGCGTTTTCGAGCGCTCCGGCCAGCTGCAACGCCAGGTCCGAGGGGACGCCGTCGACCGTGCGGACGGCGACCAGGCTCATCTTGCCCGTGGTCACGGTGCCGGTCTTGTCGAGCACGACGGTGTCGACGCGGCGGGTCGACTCCAGCATCTCCGGCCCTTTGACCAGGACGCCGAGCTGGGCGCCGCGGCCGGTGCCGACCAGCAGCGCCGTCGGCGTCGCCAGGCCGAGCGCACACGGGCAGGCGATGATCAGCACCGCGACCGCGGCGGTGAACGCCACCGCGGTGTCCGCGCCCGTCCCGAGCCAGAACCCCAGGGTGGCCAGGGAAAGCGCCATGACCACGGGGACGAACACGGCGGACACGCGGTCGGCCAGCCGCTGCACGTCGGCCTTGCCGCTCTGGGCGCGTTCGACCATCGCCGCGATCCGGGCCAGCCGGGTGTCCGCACCGACGCGCGTCGCCCGCACGACCAGGCGGCCGCTCATGCTGACCGTGGCGCCGACGACGGGGGTGCCGGCGGACACCTCGACCGGGACGGCCTCCCCGGTCACCAAGCTCAGGTCGACGGCGGAGTCGCCTTCCTCGACGACGCCGTCGGTGGCGATCTTTTCGCCGGGCCGGACCACGAACCGCTCGCCGACCCGCAGCTGCTCGATCGGAATCCGCTCTTCACGGCCGTCTCGCAGCACCGACACCGACTTCGCGCCGAGGTCCAGCAGCGCGCGCAGGGCCGCGCCGGCCCGGCGCCGGGACCGGGACTCGAAGAACCGGCCCGCGAGGATGAACAGGGTGACGCCGGTGGCGACCTCGAAGTAGATGCCGTCGAGGTTGTGGTCGGCGGCCAGGGTCAGTGCGAACTCGTGCCGCATCCCGATCACGCCCGCGCCGCCGAAGAACAGCGCGTAGAGCGACCAGAGGAAGGCCGCGGCGACCCCCATCGACACCAGCGTGTCCATGGTCGCGGTGGCGTGGCGCAGGTTGGTCCACGCCGCGCGGTGCAGCGGCCACGCACCCCAGACGACGACCGGAGTGGCCAGCACCAGCGACACCCATTGCCACGCGGGGAACTGCAGCGCGGGCACCATCGCGAGGACGATCACCGGCACGCTCAGGACGGCCGAGCCGAGCAGCCGCTGCCGCAGCAGATCCGGTGCCGCCGCAGCGGGCTCGGCGGCCTCCGGTTCCGGCGGGGCGGGCGGCCGCGCGGTGTACCCGGCGGCCTCGATCGCGCGGACGATGTCGTCGACGGTCAGCGCCGCCGGCACCGAGACCAGCGCTTTTTCGGTGGCGTAGTTGACCGACGCCTCGACACCGTCCAGCCGATTGAGCTTGCGCTCGATCCGCGCCGCGCACGACCCGCAGGTCATGCCGCCGATGACGAGTTCGATCTCCGTGCCCGGCACGACCGGCACCGGCGGGGCCGGAGCGGGGCGCACAGCAGGCGAGGCGGACGCTACGGGGTGCCGGGCAGGTGCATGGAGGGCGTGGATGGGGCGGGTGACGGGCTCGGGCCGACGAGGCTGCCCAGCAGCCACGCCAGGCCGAACACCAGTCCCAGCACCAGCACGAACCCGCTCACCTTGGCCGAAGTCGGCATGACGGCCTCTCTCGTTCATCGGACGAGCTGGTAGCCCGCGACCTGGACGGCGCCCTCGACCTGCCCCAGCGCCAGCACGCCCTCGCTGGTCACCAGGACGCGGCCCGAGCTCAGGTCGACCTCGACGTCACGGACCCCCGGCAGGTCGCCGACCTCCTCCTTGACCGACGCGACGCAGTGTCCGCACGTCATTCCCGTCACCACGTATGTGCTCTGGGTCATCGTCACACCTTCCGGGCCCGTGGCCGTCTCCTGACGAGGCAGTGGCCTCGTTGCAGCAGAGGTCGGCCCGGACGGCGGAATGGTTCCCGTGATTTCTTTTTGAACCATCCCGGCTCGAGCCGCGTAGTAGCCGGTGTGAGGCCACAGTCATCGGATGACGCCGACATCACCCACTGGGCCCGGCTCGCCGGCCGCGGCGATCGGGTTGCGCTCGAGCGGTTCCTGCGGGCGACCCAGCCGCACGTCTGGCGGTTCGTCGCCGGCCTGAGCGACCCCCAGTCCGCCGACGACCTGACCCAGGAAACCTACCTGCGCGCGCTGGGCAGCCTCGGCCGCTTCCGCGCGGAATCCTCGGCGCGGACGTGGCTGCTGAGCATCGCCCGCCGCGTCGTGGCCGACCACATCCGCGCCGCCCAGGCCCGCCCCCGCCCGGCGACCCTGGCCGACTGGCGGGTCGACGCGGGCCGGACCACCGAACGCACCGCGTTCGAAGAACGCGTCCTGCTCGACCACCTCGTCGCCGCCCTCGAACCCGACCGGCGGGACGCGTTCGTGCTCACCCAGACCCTGGGACTGTCCTATGCGGACGCCGCCGAGATCATCGGCTGCCCGGTCGGCACGGTCCGCTCCCGGGTCGCCCGGGCCCGCGACGACCTCGCGGCGGCGATGCGCGACACGACCGTGCGGCGGACCGCCGCCGGGTGAGTCACCCCTCCCGCTCCCCGGAACCGCCGAACGAACGCAGCCGCAGGCTGTTGGACACCACCAGCACCGAGGACAGCGACATGGCCGCGCCGGCGATGAGGGGGTTGAGCAGGCCGAGGGCCGCCAGCGGCAGTGCGGCCACGTTGTAGCCGAACGCCCAGGCCAGGTTGCCGCGGATGATCCGCAACGTCCGGTCGGCGAGCCGGATCGCGTCCGGCACCACCCGCAGGTCCTCGCGCACCAGCACCAGGTCGGCCGAGCGCAACGCGATGTCGCTGCCGCGGGCCATCGCCATCCCGAGGTCGGCGGTGGCCAGGGCCGGGGCGTCGTTGATGCCGTCGCCCACCATCGCGACCCGGGCGCCGGTGGCCCGTAGCTCCTCGATCGCGCGGGCCTTGTCCGCGGGCAGGACCCCGGCGCGGACCTCGTCGACGCCGATCTCGGCCGCCACCGCCTGCGCCGCGACCTCGTGGTCGCCGGTGAGCAGCACCGTCCGCAGGCCCTGGGCGCGCAACGCGGCGACCGCGGCCGCGGCGGACGGCTTGACGACGTCGCGGACCTCGATCAGCCCGAGGGGTTCGCCGTCGACCGCGACCAGCACCGGCACGGCCACCCCGGCGGGCGTCCCGAACTCCGAGGGGATGCCTCGTTCGCCGAACAGCCGCGGGCTGCCGACGAGGACGACGTGACCGTCCACAGTGGCCTCGGCGCCCAGACCGGGAAGAGCGGTGAACTCGGAAATTCCGGGAAGCGACGGGAGTTCGGCTCGGGCGGCGCCGACGATGGCGGCCGCGATCGCGTGCTCGGAACCCGACTCGACCGCGCCGGCGAACCACAGCAGGTCGCCTCGGGTGCGGCCGGGCGCCGGGCGGCACGCGGTGACGGTCATCCGGCCGGTGGTCACCGTGCCGGTCTTGTCCAGCACGACGGTGTCGACCTTCCGGCTCGCTTCGAGGGCGTCCGGGCCCTTGATCAGGATGCCCAGCTGCGCGCCGCGGCCGACTCCGGCCAGCAACGCCGTCGGCGTCGCCAGGCCCAGTGCGCACGGGCAGGCGATGATCAGCACCGACACCGCCGCGGTGAAGGCGGCCCGGCCCGGGTGCCCGGTGAGCAGCCACGCGCCGAGGGTCGAAGCCGCCAGGACGAGGACGACGGGGACGAACACCGCGCAGATCCGGTCGACCAGCCGCTGCACGGACGCCTTGCGCGCTTGGGCGTGCTCGGCGAGCGCGGTCATCTGCGCGAGCTGGGTGTGGGTGCCCACGGCCGTCGCGCGGACCACCAGCCGTCCTTCGCGGTTCACCGACGCGCCGATCACGCGGTCACCCGGGGCCACCTCCGCGGGCACCGGCTCCCCCGTGACCGCGCTGACGTCCACAGTGGATCGTCCACTTTCGACGATGCCGTCGGCGGCGAACGCCTCCCCCGGCTTCACCACGAACCGGTCGCCGACGGCCAGCTCCCCCACCGGGACCAGCGCCTCGACGCCGTCGCGCAGGACGCGCACCTCCTTGGCGGCGAGGGCGTCGAGCGCGGCCAGCAGCCCGGCGGCGGTGCGCCGGGACCGGCTCTCGAAGTAGCGCCCGGCCAGCAGGAACGTCGTCACGCCCGCGGCGACGTCGAGGTAGATCGCGTCCGCGCCGGCCGCGGTCGGGCCGAACCCGACCCAGTACCCCGGTTCGTGGTCGCCGAACACCGTCGCCCAGGCCGACCAGCCGAAGGACGCCAGCACCCCGAGCGACACCAGGGTGTCCATATTGGACGACCGGTGCCGCAGGTTCCGCAGCGCCGCCCGGTGGAACGGCAGCGCCGCCCAGAACACCACCGGCACCGCGAGCGCGAGGCACAGCCACGGCCAGCCGGGGAACCGCAGCGACGGCACCAGCGCCAGGGTGATCGACAGGTTGCCCAGGGGCACGGCCAGCAACGCCGCGACGAACAGCCGCCGACGCAGGTCACGCACCCGGGTCAGGGTGAGGTCCTCGTCGTCCTCGCCACGGACGCGCGCGCCGTAACCCGCCTTGCGGATGCGCTCGACCAGCAGGTCGTCGCCGACGGCGGCGGGGGCCTGCACGGTGGCGCGCTCGGTCGCGTAGTTGACCGACGCCCGGACGCCGTCGACTTTGTTCAGGGTGCGTTCGACCCGCGCCGAGCAGGCGGCACAGGTCATTCCGGTCACGGCCAGCTCGACCGTCCGGGCCTCCCCGGCGACCGGGGTGGTGGTGGACATGCGGGTTCTCCTCAGTTTCTGCGGGCCGCGAGCTCGGCGAGCATCGCGTTGTAGGCGTCGAAGTCGCCCTCGCCGTGACGGTCGGCGCGGCGGGCCTTGCGTTCGTCGTCGCGCGCCCACTGCACGAGCAGCGCGACGACCAGCACCACCATCGGGATTTCCCCGCTCGCCCAGGCGATCCCGCCGCCGAGCCGCTGATCGGCCAGGAGGTCGCCGGCCCACGGCAGGGCGAGGTAGTGGTAGTAGGTGGCGGCGATCAGGGTCTGCTTGCTCATCAGGAGCACGCCGAAGAAGGCGTGGAACGGCATCACCGCGAAGAGCATCCCGAGCCGGGCCAGGTGCGGCAGCGGCCGCGGCGTCCGGTCGGCGCCGACCGCGACCCACGCGAACAAGTAGCCCGTCCCCAGGAAGTGCAGCTTCATCAGCTGGTGCGCCCAGTGGTAGAGCATCGCCTGGCCGAACAGGTCCGAGAAGTACAGCGCGTAGAACGATCCGGTGAACAGGATCGCCGCGACCGCCGGGTGTGCGAAGAAGCGCGTGACCGGGGCGTGCAGCAGCGCGACCACCCACTCGCGGGCACCGGGGACGTCGCCGCGGGCCGGAAGGGCGCGCAGGGCGCGCAGGGCGAGCGTGACCGGCCCGCCGAGCACCAGCAGCACCGGTGCGAACATGTTCAGCGCCATGTGCGTCACCATGTGCAGGCTGAACGTCCCCGGCGCGTAGACCCCGAGGCCGGACGACGTGCCGGCCACGACGATCGCCCACCCGGCGAGCCAGGCCGCCACGCGGCCGGGCGGCCAGTGGTCACCGCGGCGCCGCAGCCGCCGGGCGCCGAGCAGGTACGCCGTCACCGCGATGACGGCGAGCGGGGCGAACAGGAGGTCCGGCCGCCAGTCCCCGAGCAGCCGGGCCAGGGTCTGGGGCGCGTCGAGGTCGTAGCCGAGGACGGTTTCCTGCACGGTCGCCGGGTGGTTCACGAACGACGGCGGCACGAGCAGGGTCAGCGCCGCCGAGCCGCCGGTGCCCAGGGCCAGCAGGAGCAGTTCCGCCACGGCCGGCCGGAAACCAGTCCGGCGCCGGCGCCACGCGGCGATGCCGAACCCGGCGGCGAGCAGCAGGACGGTCTCGACCGCGAGGACGAGCCCGTAGCGGCTCACCAGCCCGTCGGGGCGGGCGAGCGCGAAGCCGGAAACCACGCCCGACACGGCCGTCACCACGAAGCAGGT
Source organism: Amycolatopsis sp. NPDC004772 (assembly GCF_053601215.1). Lineage (NCBI taxonomy): Bacteria > Bacillati > Actinomycetota > Actinomycetes > Pseudonocardiales > Pseudonocardiaceae > Amycolatopsis > Amycolatopsis sp. NPDC004772. The sequence goes on along the minus strand of NZ_JBSGBK010000001.1, from coordinate 83,157 downwards.
CAGCGACAGGCGGTGGTAGCGCCGCAGGACGAGATCCGCGGGTCCGCGGCGAAGCCGGGCCAGCAGGGCCACCGACGCACCGAGCCACGCGCTCGCGGCGAGCACGTGCCAGACCATCGCGTTGGTCGCGATGTCGTGCCCGGCGCCGACGGAGACGTGTCCCACGGCCACCAGGGGCAGCAACCCCACTCCGGCGACCGCTGCCGCGGCGACGACCGTGCGCCAGGCCATCGCCGGCCACGCCAGCGCCGTCGCCACCGCCGCCGCGGCCACGACGCACAGCCAGGCCTTCGGTTCTTCGGTGGCGCTGAAGGTCGGCAGGAACACCTCGGGCCGCAGGACGCGGGACACCGGCAGGCCCGCGGCGACCGCCGTCGAGAACGGCACCGCGACCACCGCGGCGGCCAGCCAGCAGGCCGCACAGCCCGCGGCGAACCGGCTCGCCCCGAAGGCGTCCGCCGACAACGAGCCGCCCCGGCGGCCCGGCGCCACGAACGCGGCGAACACCAGGCCGCCGAAGCAGCCGGCCGCGGCCGCGTCGGCGGCGAACCGGACGACCGCGAACCCGTAGGTGGTCAGCGGCCCCGGATCGGCGTTGCCCAAGGGCGCGTAAACATCGCCCGCGGTGGCGACGACGAGCAGCACCAGGGCGAGCCCGGCCACCACCGCCGTCACGACCGCGGCGCGGAACCGGGACGTCGTCACCCCTCAGCCGTCGGACCGGACCCGGCCGCGGTTCCCGCGGGTGAGCCAGCCCACAGTCCACTGAGGACGATCAGGCCATGGTCAGCAGCATCAGCGCCATGCCCAGCGCCATCACACCGTTCGCGCCGCTGCCGAGGCTGCGCAGCGGCGGCCGGGACACCCGCGCCTCGTCGATCGCCCGGGCCAGGAACACCAGCCCGGCCACGGCGAACACGACCACGAGCACCAGCGCGACGGTCGTGACGTCCGCGGGCGTGCTCCCGGCGGCGCCGGACACGGCCATCGCCATCCCGGCGTGGCCCGGCATCTCCATCGTCCCGCCGGGCCCGGCCATCCCGGCCATCGCCCGCGGCATCACGAACACCATCCACGCCATCGCCGCCATCATCACGACGTGGTAGAGCGCCGCCCGGCGGCCGCCGTGGTCCCCGTGTGCCGCCCCGGTGACCACGGTGACGGCGAACCACAGCGCCGCGAGGGCGAAGAACACCGTCTGCGGCCAGCGGGCGAAGCTCATCGTCGCCGGCCACGCCATCGCGACCATCGCCACGCACATCACGACGTGCAGCACGTCGCCGGCGCGCTCCCCCGCGGTCCGGTCCTGCAGGCACCGGTAGGCGCAGAACGCCCCGGTCAGCGCGAACAGGGCCGTCACGATCCAGCGCAGGCCTTCCGCGGTGATCATGCCGCCACCTTCCGCCGCCGGGCCTCGAGCAGGCCGTCCACGATGAGGAAACCCAGCAGCGACAGGCCGAACAGCGGCAGGTAGTAGCCGACGACGGCGACCACGACCAGCGCCGGGGCCAGCGCCCGCCCCGGGATCTTCCGCCACGTGGCCCGGGCCGGTGGCCGTCCGGCGCGGGCTTCCCCGCGCGTCGGCCGGCGCAGCCACCACATCCGGTAGCCCCAGCCGATCACCGCGATCAGCGCGACCGCCAGCAGCGTCAGCACGATCTGGTTCCAGATGCCGAAGAGGAAGCCCATGTGGGCGTCGATCCCCCATTTGCTCAGTTTCGCCGCGAGGTTGTAGTCGGCGAACCGCAGCGTGTCGGTGACGGTCCCGGTCGCCGGGTCGACAGCCATCGAATCGGCCCGCGTCGGCCAGCTGCGGCCCGTCTGCGCCACGACGTAACCCTTGCCGGGCCCGGCCGGCGGCCGCACTTCGACCGGCCCGGTCAGCCCGGCCTGCACCGTCGCTTCGCGAGCGCCGTCGAAACCGATGTCCCGGCCGCTCGACGCGGGCACGGTCGCGGACACCGACGGAGTGGTCCAGTCCAGCTGCGTACGCAACTCGCTGATGCTGTTCCCGGCGTACTCCGACCACGTCAGGCCGGTGGCCGAGAGGAACAGCAGCCCGATCGCCAGGACCAAACCGGTCCGGCCGTGCCAGGTCAGCAATTTGGCGCGCCGGCTGGCGGCGGCGGCCCGCTTGCGGCGGACCCGCCCGAACCAGAGCGCGAGCCCGGCCAGCACGACCACCCAGAGCCAGCTGGCCGCGAGTTCGCTGTACAGCCGCCCGAAATCGCCGAGGTGGAGGCTGCGGTGCAGGACGTCGATCCAGGCGCGCACCGGCATCGCCTGGCCGGAGCCGTAGGTTTCCAGCTGGCCGCGGACGTCCCCGGTGTGCGGGTCGACGAAGACCGTCCAGTGGAAGCTGGGTTCGAGGCCGGGGCGGTCGAAGATCACCTGGGTCGTGTCGGTCGGGGTGGGGCCGGGACGGACGCCGGTGAGGGTGCCGTCGGGCACGAGGGCTTTCGCCGTCGCGGCCTGCTGGTCCAGCGGAATCGTGGTGGCCGCGGCCGGGACGTGCAGTTCGTGGTCGTAGACGGCTTGTTCCGCCTGGGGCGCCCAGACGTAGGCGAGCCCGGTGATCGCGGCGATGAGCAGGAACGGCCCGACGAAGACGCCCGCGTAGAAGTGCAGGCGCAGCAGCAGCGGCCGGATCCCGGCCCAGCCGAGCCGAGGTTCGGCCGGGCTTTCCCGCTCCGGCGTGAGCTGTTCCGCGTTCTGGTCGATCGACATCGAGCTCCCTTCAGCCACCGCCCTGGTGAAAGAGTCGGCCCGGGAGCGCCGCTGGTTCCCGGCAACCGGGTGACCCGGCTCACCGCCCCCAGCTCTGGGGAGCCACGGGCCAGCCCGGCGGCGATTTCTTGTCGGGAACTTCGCCCGGCGGGCAGCCGACCACTGGTGCGCGGGGATCACGCGGCCGGGGCCGCTCCGCGCACCAGGGCCGGCGGCGCCAGGGGTTCTTCACTCCTGAGGCTCCCGGATCGCCGCCGGCCCGCTCAGCCCGCCGGGGCGAGCACCGCGTCCAGGACGCCGGATTTCACGTCGGCGACGAGCACCGCCAGCTGTGCGCGGCTCATCTCGATCCGCTGCCCGAAGTCGTCGGTGATCACCACCTCGCGTTCCGCGGGCGCACCGTCGGCCAGGAACAGCTCCGGGCACCCGCAGTTGCACTGGCCGCAGAACGTCGCGACGTGCCGCAGGCCGGAACCAAGCTCGGACATGGTGATCAGCTCCTCGTCGATCGATCCCCTCACCCGGTAGTCGGCCGGCAGACGCCTTCGGTTCCCGCCGATCTCAGGCCGCGTGGCGACCGGTGGGCCGCTGCGGGAACCGGCGCCGCTGCGGCCGGTCGCCGGATCCGAGCTCGGGAGCGTCCGAGGCGCTCGTGCCCGCACCGCCCGGCGCCGGGAGGCGGTCGGCCGATGGGGGTGCGGTCTGCCGCGTGTGCTGCCTGCGCACCGCGAACAGCAACGCGACCCCCACGACCACCAGCCCGTGCGACGCCACCCGGTCGAACGCCACCTGCCCGGTCGACAGATCGACCCCCGACACGAGACCGAGCACCACCACGAACCCACCCAGCGCGGGCAGCAACCCCGAAGCGGTCGCCGGGCGCAGCGCGGCCCACAGCAATCCGATCCCGACCGCGACGTTCCAGGCCGCGCTCTCGTTGCCCAGGTGCACCGCCGCGGCGAGGCCGCCATGACCCGCGTGGCCGACGTCCGCGCCCAGCAGCTCGGCCAGCCCGAGGCCGCTCTGCACCAGGGCCACCAGGCCCAGCGCCAGCCGCAGGCCCCACCGCTGCGGCTGCGGCGCGGGCACCTCGGCCAGGATGCGGGCCGTCAGGTCGGGGACCTGTGGCGCTTCCCGGACCAGGGTCAGGCGGCGCAACGCCATCGCGCGCTCCTGCCAGGCCCGGCACTCCGGGCACCCGGCCAGGTGCCGGTCGAGCAGTTCGTCCGGCACCGCCGGCTGCTCGCCGTCGATCCGGGCCGAAATCGATTCGCGCAGTTCGGAGCAGTCCACACCCCAATAGTCGCCCACCGGGCGGTCCCGGTTCCCGCGGGTGTCGGCTACCGTGTCCGATCGTGACTTCCGGCAGGGACCGAGACGACGAGCGGATCACCGCGCTCGCCTTGGCCGCCGTCCGCGGCGACCAGGGTGCCTTCGAGGCGTGGGTGCGGGCGACGCAGGCCGACGTGTGGCGGTTCGTGGCGCACCTCAGCGACGCGACCACCGCCGACGACCTCACCCAGGAGACCTACGTCCGCGCCGTCACGGCGCTGGCCCGGTTCGCCGGCCGCTCCTCCTCCCGCACCTGGCTGCTGTCCATCGCCCGCCGCGTCGTCGTCGACCACTTCCGCGCCCGCTCGGTCCGCCCGCGCTCGTCCGGCCAGGAGTGGGAAGCCGCCGCCGAAGCCGAGTCCGCCCGCCGCACCGGCCGCGGGTTCGAGGACCTCGTCGAGCTGGGCCTGCTCCTCGACGACCTCGACCCGCAGCGCCGGGAGGCCATCGTGCTCACCCAGGTCCTCGGGTACTCCTACGCCGAAGCCGCCGAGATCTGCGACTGTCCGATCGGGACGGTCCGGTCCCGGGTCGCCCGCGCCCGCGAAGACCTCCTCGCCGCCCGGGACGAACGGGACAACGCCGTCTGAGCCCGTTCTGCGCCACCCGCGGTCCGGAGCCGGGGAACCCGGAAGGCCGGTGGTGGCAAAGAGGGGCATGACATCGTTGCGTACCGTGGGAGACAGCGATCCGCCGGTGGCCGGGTTGCTGCGCAGCAAATTTCGAAGCACCTTGACATCGACAGTTACGACACAGGAACGGCACGCACGCACCTGACAAGTTCTCCCCCTTAACCCAGTGCGGCAACCACACTTAGATGATCTTGACCGACACGAACATCGTGCCATTTCGAAATACGCCTCCATAAGCAAGTTCGAGAAGTGCGGCGCCGGTCGGCGACCTAGCATCCACATCACGATAAACTACCCGAACGCGTGAACCCCGAGCCGCACTCGCGTTCGAATCGACGTCCGTTGCGAAAACGATCTCCTGGAGCTCTCCGCTCAAGTCATCGAAGTCGTCAGAATTCATTAGTTGAGAGAACTAACTTTGCACACCTTGAGCGCGCACCTACTGTTCCCAAACGGTCCCTTGGTGTATCTTTCTTGCGACGCGTCACATGATCACAAATGAACTTACTGGCCCCATTGCCGCCCTGGAAGGTGTGATGAGGTACGAGCAGCGCCCCGGGCACTGGACGATTTTCGCGATCGACGTCGAGGGCTACGGCGACCAGCGACGAACCGCACCGCACCGCTTGGCGTTGCGCGACGGGCTGCACCGCGCGCTGAGCAGAGCGTTCGACGACTCTGGCGTCCCCGGGGCGGACTTGCGGCGCGAAGACTGCGGGGACGGCGTGTTCGTCCTCGCCCCACCGGAGATCCCAAAAGGACCCTTCGTCGAGTTTTTGCCCACCGCTCTCGCCGTGGCGCTGCACCGGCACAACCGGACGCACCACCCCAGCGAGCGGATCCGACTCCGGATGGCGCTGCACGCGGGCGAGGTGGCCTACGACGATCACGGCGTCACCGGGACTGCGATCAACCAGACGTTCCGGCTACTAGAGGCCCCGCCACTGAAGGAGGCACTCAAGGCGTCCCGCGGTGTGCTGGCGCTGATCACGTCGGCGTGGTTCTTCGACGAGGTCGTCCGACACAGCAATAGCCTCGACTCGACGACGTTCCGGTCGGTTCAAGTAACAGTAAAGGAGACTCGCACGACCGGCTGGATCTCACTGCCCGACCGGCCGTACCCACCCGACACCAGCCTGGTAGCCAAGGATCCCACCCACGCACCGGCCACCAGTTCCGACACCGATTACGATCAAATTCGACGCCGCTACCTCGAGTTATTGCGCGATTTCAAACCTGCTGACGCCAGCCATCAAGTCGGCGATTCCCACCCAGATTCGCACGATAGCTCAATACCTACTGATAAACTTATCCTCGCACATCAGACGGATCCATCTTTCCGATCAGATCAACTCAACGACACGCACGGTCTCACCCAGATCTCGGCCACCGTCAGGGAAATTCTCGCCTCGACAGGACTGCAGGACTCGAGCACCAAAGTAGATCTTCCCTTCCGCAACCCTGAGATTAGCCGAGTCAAGCTATGGTTGCGTCGACTACTCGTCGAGTCGCCACGGCGCGGCAAACCGCCGGAGAGATCCAGTGATACGGGCATTGCGTCCGCAACCAACAACGTAAATACGGTACTGAACCTTCTTGGCCCGCCCCCAGAGCCGACTTCGCCGACCCGAGAACCGGTGCCGTCGGGTCCCGTCCCGCAAGGTGTCTCATGACCGCCTCGTCCCGTCGCTCCCACGAATCCACCTGGGAAAGCCTTACACCCTGGGAAAAGGCGGCCGAGTGGCATTCCAAGGCGCCTCAAATCGCAGACGAAGTAATGGCGCTAGCCAGAGAGCAGGCATGCCATCAACGACAGATGGAAATAGACGCTGCCCACCACAAGAGAGTTATTGCCACCCGGATTTGGATAGCTCAACTAGTCGCATTAGGGGTGAGTGTACTAAATTTTGTAATCATCTCCCTGTTGGCGTGGCACTCTATCGACACAGGAAACTTCGCACCAACCTTAACGATGCTGGGCGCCAGCGCAGGTCTTACGGCAGGAACGTACGGCGTCGGCCGATCGATCGCGGGAAGGGCGTTGGCTGCCGCAGACTCGAAAGCATCTAACGAGTAAAGCCATTATCCCTAGGGAAACCTAGCGCAACACATAAAGAGAGACCGATTCGAGGTTCAGCCAGCTCAAATTCTCAGACCTGACTTACCTCAAGGTCAGTCATGGCCATCATGAGACCGACAACCGGTCTTATGTCGGCCAGCGACCGGGGTCGGACGCGGAGCTGGTGGCCGGGAACGCCGAGCAGTTCGGCGTGTTGTTCGATCGGTACGCGGGGGTGCTGCACCGGTACTGCGCCGGCCGGGTCGGGGCGAGGTGGCGGAGGACGTCGTCGCCGACGTGTTCGGCGTGGCGTTCAAGCAGCGGGACCGGTACGACGCCGGCCGGGTGAACGCCCTGCCCTGGTTGTACGGGATCGCCACCAACCTGGTGCGGCGCCGGTGGCGGCAGGAGGTCGCGCGGTACCGCGCCATGGCGAAGGTGGTGCCGCCCCTGGCCAGTGGTGACGAGCCCGCGCAGCGGGCCGTCGAGCGCACCGATGCCGCCGAGTACGTGCGGCTGATCACTTCGGCTCTCGAACAGATGCCGAGCGCGTCGACGTCCAGGACGGCGAACAGGCTGAGCGGAACGCCGTTGTGCTCGGGCCACGGCGTGCCGGGGTCCAGCAACGCCGGACCGCCCCACCTGCCCAGGCCGGCCGCTGGGCGGCCCGGCTGCACCGGACGCAGCCCGAAGCCGGGTTCCGCCAGAGCGGCGACCTGGGTCCCGACGTGCTCGCCCAAGTGCTCGACGCACAGTTCCCGCACCCTCGCGCAGGCTTCCGCGAAGCTCACCGGCGCACCCTCCGGCGGTAGCGGATCAGGCTCGCGACGACCAGGGCGAACAGGACCAGCGCGAGGCCGCCCACCACGAAGGAGATGACGGCGGTGGTGCGGGTGTCGCCGTTGCGCTCGGGGTCTCCGGGATCGTAGTTGATCTCGAATCGGTCCCCGACGTGGGCGTTGTAGGGAATGGCCCGTTCGGTGTGGTAGGTCCGGGCGCCGACGGTGAAAACCGCGTCGCCGGTGCTGCAGGCGTTGTCCGCTGTCGCGGTGTGGCAGGCGACGACCGTCGCGGTGGCGGACGCGGGCTCGCTGGGCGCCTGCTGCCACTTGACCACGCCGATCGCGAGCAGAGCCACCGCGAGACCGCCGGACAGCACCGCGCCGACGACGAAGGCCGGCCAGTTGAAGCGTTCGGGCCTGCGCCGGGACGGCCCCGGGCGACGCTTGCGGCTCTGGTTCACCGGTCCACGATGTCATGACCCGCTCGCTCCCGGCGGCGCTCCCCCGGGTGGCGTAATCCGTCAGTTTCTGCCCGGAGTGCGCCGCGTCGGTGTTAACTTCCGTCCGTCATCCGCTGCCCGAGCGAGGTGTTCGAGTCACAGTGACACTGCACACGGACAAGTTCGCCGCCTACCTGCGCATGCTGAAAGACCGCAGCGGGCTGGGCTATGAACGGCTCGGCAAGCAGGCCGGGGCCAGTGGCTCCAGCCTGCACCGGTACTGCTCCGGCAAGAGCGTCCCCGCCGACTACCGCGTCGTCCACTCGTTCGGCAAGGTCTGCGGCGCCTCCCCGGCGGAACTGCGGGAACTGCACCAGCTGTGGGCCCTGGCCGACGCCGGCCGCGTCGACGAAGCCGAGCAGGCCGGGACCGGTGAGGACGCCGCGCCGCCACGCCGGCGGCGCGCCTACGCCGCGATCGCCATCGCGGTCGTGGTGCTGCTGGCGGCCGGTCTGGTCTGGCTCACCGCCGACGCGTCCCCGCCGGCGCCCGGCCGGTACGCCGACCGGACGCTGTTCTCCCCGGGGTGCCAGCCGCCGGTCAGCATGGGGCAGCACGACGAATGCGTCACCGAGGTGCAGAACCTGCTGGTCGCGGCCCAGGGGCGGCTCTCGGTCGACGGCTCGTTCGGACCGGAGACGCTGCGCCGGGTCACCGCGTTCCAGGTGCTGGCGGGCCTGCCCGCCCGCGGGGTGGTCGACGAGGCCACCAAGACCGCGTTGTACGACCGCCGGACCAGCATGGCGACCTGGCCGGCGGCCATGGTGGAGCAGCGGGTCCGGGCCGTGTTCACCGAAGCGCCGGACACCGCGGTCGCCATCGCGCGCTGTGCCTCGTTCCTCGATCCGCTCTGGGTGCTGCCGAACACGAACGGCAGCCGCAATTGGGGCGTCTTCCAAATCTCCGACGTCCGCCTGCTGGAGCTGGGCGGCTCGCCGCGGCAGGCGTTCGACCCCGTCTGGAACATCGACGCGGCGCACCGCCTGTGGAGCGTGCGCCACGACTTCCACGACTGGCCGGCCTGTTCGGCGGCGCTGACGGACCCGAAGCCGCACTGAGCACGGCCGGGCGCCGGGAATCCCCAGGTCTCCCGGCGTCCGGCCGCCGGATCAGACGGTGCCGTTCTCCCACCACCACGACCGGCCGAGGTCGGCCCGGCTGTCGACGTGCTGGTGGTCGGTGTTGTAGGTCTCCAGTCCGGAGAACCCGCACGTCTCGGCCTTCTGGTAGACGGTCTTGTTGGCCACGCCCGGCACGTTCAGGTCGGCCGCGGTGCCGTACAGGTGCATGCTGTCGCTCGCGCCGCCGATCTCCGCGTTGTGCGCGATGCTGCGGAACCCGGAGTTCACCGTGATCGGCTTGTTCCCGAGCTTCTTGCGCAGCGCCTCCAGCTTGTACATGCAGCGCCGGGCGTTCTCCTTGGCGGTGGCCGCGCTGACCTTGCCGCCGTTGAAGGTGCCGCTGTCGCGGTCGGTGAACTCGCTGAAGTTGAAGTGGACGGTCGACCCGTCGCTCTGCTCCAGCGCGTTGAGCGCGGCCTGGGTGGCCGGACCGACCTGGGCGTCCGCGCCGAGGCCGTAGGCCGACTGGAACCGGCGGACGGCCGCCGCGGTGCCGGGCCCGAACTCGCCGTCGATCGAGACGCGGCTCTGGGCGGCGTGGTCGGCCGCCCAGCCGGCGACCCGGATCTGGAGCTCGGTGACGTCGGCGCCGGTGCTGCCCTCCTTCAGCGTGCGGGACCACGGGTAGGCCTGGGCGGTGCCGGTCAGCAGCAGCGGGCTCACGGCGGCGGCCGCGCCGAGCACCACCGCGCCGCGGAGCACCGAACGGCGGCTCATGGGAAGACTCATTCTCGTCCTTTCCTAGCGGGGATTCAGCGGTTGGCGAGCTGGTCGAGGTCGGCCTGGGTGCCGTTGAAGACGTCGCCGGTGGCCGGCGCGGGGATGCCGGCGGGGATGGCCGCGTCGGTGTACTGCCACATCAGCCAGGTCTTCGAGCCGGCGGGCAGGGCCGGCTGCGTGACGGACTGCCGGTAGTCCGCGAGCTGCATCGGGTAGGCCGAAAACGCCGTGGTGCCGCCCAGGCACGCGTCCAGGAACGACTTCTGGGTGTAGATGATCGGGGTCCGGCCGAACGCCGCCTGGACCTTGTCCAGCCACGCCTTGGCGTCGGCGACGGTGACGTGCGGCGGGCAGCCGCCGGAACCGTCGTCCTTCCACTCCAGGTCGAACACGGGCGGCAGGTCACCGGCGCGCTTGCCGGTGTACCCGGTGGCCTTCACGGCGGCGATGAACCGGTCGGCCTGCGCGCCGCCGGTGCCGGCCGTGGTGCCCGTGTAGAAGTGGTACGGCCCCACGGCCAGGCCGGCGTTGCGCGCGGCGGGCAGGTCGGTGGCCAGGTAGTCGTCGGTGACGTTGAGGCCGCGCGTCGCTTTGACGGTCGCGAACTCGACTCCGGACGCCTTGACCGCGGCCCAGTCGATCGGCGCGCCCCCGGGGTGCTGGTACTTGGCCGTGTCGACGCCGTCGATCGGGTGCCCGGCGGGCTTCGGCGGCGTGCAGTAGGTGTTGCGCCCGGACCAGTCGGTGACCTTCGCCCAGGTGGTGGGCCCGGCGATGCCGTCAGCACTGGCGTTGACGCAGTGCTGGAACTGGATCACCCGGGTGCGGGTGCCGTCGCCGAACTGCCCGTCGATCGTCAGCGGCTGGTAGTGCCCCGGCTCCATGGCGAGGTTGAGCCGGCACTGCAGTTCCTCGACGTCGGTGCCGCTGGAGCCGCTCTGCAGGGTCGGGCGGGCCGTGGACAGGCCGCACACGACGCTCTGCGCGGCGCCGGCGGTCCCCTGGGTGGCGCACTGGCGCGGCCTCGTGGCCCAGGAGTTGAGCGCGGCCCAGGTGTTCGGCCCGATCCGGCCGTCCACGCTCAGGGCGGCGCACTTCTGGAAGACGCGGACCCGCGCGTCGGTCGCCGGGCCGAAGGAGCCGTCCGCGCCGATGGGCGTGTACCGGCTCGCCTTGGTCGCCAGGTTCAGTTCGCACTGCGCCTCGGCGACCGCGGCGCCGGTCGCCCCTTGTTCCAGGGTGGGCCGGCTGGTGGTGTGCCCGCACACCGCAACGGGTTCGGCCGCGACCGCGGCTGCGGCGGGGACCACCAGCAGCACCGCGACGGCCAGAGCGAGTCTTTGCATGGCGAGAAGGCTGGCAGCGGCCGGGCCGCCGATCGCCCTCCGGCGGCCGACCCGGGACGCCGGGACGGTCCCACCCCGCCGGACCAGCGGGAACGCCACTCCCCTGGGACGCGGCGGGGACGCCGGGCCGGCTCAGCCCCGCGGCACGCCGAGGAGTCGACCGGCCGCCGCGACGCCTGCGTACTTCACCTCGGACTGCCGTCGCGGCGGTCCCCGAGTTCGGGGGCGACGGGCGCCCGGGCCGGCGCGGAAATCCTCGCCGGCCGCGTCGCCCGGGACACGCGACGCGGTCCCCGCCGGGCGGCGGGCCACCTGGCCTCCCGCCGCCGCGGCAAGCGACCCCCTCGGAGACGAACCCCGTCAACGCCCGTCGTTGAGCTCCCCGATGCTGCGGCGCACGGCGGCACGCAACGCCGGCTCGCGAGTGTCGGCGGCACTGGCCGTCGCCACGTGACCGCCGGTGACCGGGCCGGCCACCGGGAAGACGCGCTCCTCGCCGGGCAGGGGCACGCCCGGGCAGGTGACCGAGCCCGGCCGGGAGTTCGCCGTCAGGAAGACGTTGACCATGCCGTCGACGCACGGGTTGCCGCCCAGGGCGTACTGGCCGTGGAACGCGGCGTCGTCGACCGACACCAGCGGGACCCCGGCGGCGCGGACCGCCGAACGTGCCTGCTCGTACCCGGTCTGCGGGTCGAACTCACCCTGGACCACCAGCACGTTCGCCGCCGCCTCGGGCGGCAGCCCGGCCAGGGCCTGCCGAGGCCGGTCGGACCAGAACCCGCACGGCTCGGTCAGCCCGTAGGCCCAGCCGAAGATCGGGTACTGCGGGCCCTGCCGGTCGGACAGGCGCCGGTACCAGCCGGCCGACTTGGTCGGCTGGTCTCCGCACGCCACCGCGTAGCGCGTCCCGGAAACCTTGCGGTAGTCCGGTTCCGCCGCCGCCAGCCCGGCGGCGACGTCGGCGCTGGTCAGCTGGGCCAGGCGCTTGCCGAACACGGCCGTCGACCAGGTGTCCAGCTGCCCGGCGAGGGCGGCCGGGGGCTGGACCGGCTTGCCGTCCAGCTCCCCCGCGCCGGCGACGAGCACAGCGGCGACGAGGATCCAGCGGATTTCGTTGCCGTTGCCGACGAACAGGGCGTCGAACTGGTCCGGGGCGACGCCGTGCCCGGCGTAGAACCCGCGCAGCCGCTCGATCTTCTGCTTCACCTCGGCCGGCGAAGCACCCAGCTGATCGGGGAACTGCCGGGCCAGCCACGGGACGAAGACCTCGTCGGTCTGCCGCTGCCCGATCTTCGGGAACGCCTCGAAGTCGGCCTGGAGCCGGCCTTCGAAGTCGACGCTGGAGTCGAGCACCACCTTGCCCGCGCGGGCCGGGAACAACGACGCGTACTTGGCGCCGAGCCAGGTGCCGTAGGAGTACCCGAGGTAGTTCAGCTTCTCGTCCCCGAGCAGGGTCCGGATCAGGTCCATGTCGTGCGCGGTCTGCCACGTCGTGACGAACGGCGCGACCGCGTCGCTCTGGCAGGCTTCCGCGATCGCCCGCGGTGTCTTCTGGTGCTCGGCGATGCTCGCCGCCGAGCGGTCCCGCGCGTCGAGCGGCCCCTGCGGCAGCCGTCCCGCCGGGACCTGGCAGACGAACCCGGCGTCGGTGGTCCCTTCGTGCCCGGTGCCGCGCGGGTCCATGCCGATGATGTCGTACCGCTCGTTCACGCTCGGCTCGAGGCCGGCCAGCGCACCCGCGAGGGAACTGCCCTGCCCGCCGGGGCCACCCGGGTTCACCAGCAGTGCGCCGAGGCGCTCGCCCGTTGCCGCGACGCGGCTGACGGACACGCTCAGGTCCACTCCGGAATCCGGGTTCGCCCAGTCCCGCGGCACGGTGATCACCGCGCATTCGGCCGGCTTCGCCCCGGCGGTGACCGGGAACGGGCACGCTCCCCAGGTCACCTGCTGTTCGGTGTAGCGGTCCGGCGTGGCCGCGGCGGCGGTGCCCGCGGGAACCGCCGCCGCCAGCACGACGGTGACCAGAAACCGGCTCGCTGTCTTGTTTTTCACGTGACGCCCCTCGTCCGGGTGAATGATCAACCCGGAGTATGGCGCGCATTCCCGGCGCCGGGATCAACCAAAAGTACGAGGACCGGCCCGCACCACGAGGGTCCGCGCCACCAGGTCGCCGATCCGCTGCCGCCGCCGGGAAACCGCGATGCTGACGACGGCCACCAGCCCGAGCAGCAACCCGTCGACCGTCATCAGCAGCCACCGGATCACGTAGGCACGCGCCCTGGGCGGCCCGCCGCGCAGGGTTTCCACCCGCAGCCCCATGACGAGCATGCCCGGCGTGACCCCGCCGCGGCGCAACGGGATCCAGATCTGGATCACCGCGTCACAGGCGTAGTTCACCGCGAAGAACGTGATGACCGGACCCCACAGGATCACCTTCGGCGGCACCCACCCCCACTGCAGCAAGGGAATCACGACGAGGCCGGCCGCGAGCGCGGCGAACACCCCCACCCCGGTGGCGAGCGCCTGGTCCAGCCCCGCTTGCACCACCCGGCGTCCCGCCATCCGCAGCCGCTCCGGCAGTTCTCCGGGCGCGTCCCGCCCACCGGCCGAGGTCATCCCAGCAACCCGCGCTGCCACGCCCAGACGGCGATCTCCGTGCGGTTCCGGAGTTCGAGCTTGCGCTGCACGCTCGCCAGGTGCGTCTTGACCGTCGAGAGGGAGACGCGCAGGTCGTCGGCGATCTCCGCGTTGGTCCGGCCGCGGGCGACCGCGAGCACCACATCGGACTCGCGGTCGGTCAGCAGGCCCGGTGTCCCCTGCGCGCGCTGCCGCGCCTTCTCGGTGAACCGGGCCAGCAGGCGCACGGTCACCGACGGCGACACCATCGCCTCGCCGCCGGCCGCCGCGCGGACCGCGTCCACCAGCAGCTGCGGGCCGGCGTCCTTGAGCAGGAACCCGCTGGCGCCGCCGAGCAGGGCGGCGTAGACGTTTTCGTCCGCGTCGTAGGTCGTCACCACCACCACGCGCAGCGGTTGCGCGACGCCCGGCCCGGCCAGCAGTTCGGTGGCCCGCAGACCGTCCACTTTGGGCATCCGGATGTCCATCAGCGTGACGTCCGGCCGCAGCTGCCGCGCCAGCCGGACGGCGGTCTCCCCGTCGGCGGCTTCGGCGATCACCTCGATGTCCGGCGCGGCGTCCAGCACCAGCCGGAACCCGGTGCGCACCAGCACCTGGTCGTCGGCGACGAGCACCCGGATGGTCATCAGAGCCCCCTCGGCAAGGCGTCGAAGGGCGCGTCCTCGCCGGCGAGCGGGAGCCGCGCCACGACCCGCCAGCGCGCCCCGGGCTCCGGCCCCGCGGTCAGGCTGCCGCCGAGCATGGCCAGCCGCTCGGTCATGCCGATGATCCCGAACCCGCCGGGTGCGGCCCGGCCCGGCGCGGCGACCCCGTCGTTGCGCACCTCGAGCACGAGCTCGTCGCCCTCGACGCGAGCGGAGACGACCACCTCGGTCGCGGCCGGCGCGTGCCGGCGGGCGTTGGTCAGCGCTTCGGTCACGACGCGGTGGACGGTCGTGGCCACCTGGGCCGGCACCGGCAGCTGGTCCAGTTCTTCGGCGACGTCCACGCGAGCCGAGGAGCCGGCGGCCGCGCGCACCGCGTCGCCGAGCGCGGCACCGGACAGCAGGGGCACGTCGCGGGTGTCCCGCAGCATCCCGACCAGCCGGCGCGCGGCGGCCAGTGCCGCACCGCCGGCTTCCTCGATCTCGCGGTAGACCGCCGCGTGCCCGCCGACGTCCGCGTTCGCCTCGGCGATCGCCCGGGCGGCCTGCACGCGGACGACGATCCCGCTGACGTGGTGGGACACCAGGTCGTGCAGTTCCCTGGCCAGCTGCAGGCGTTCCTGGCCGCGCACCCGGTCCAGCGCGGCCCGCTGCCGGGCGTCGGCCGCCCGCAGGATCAACCCGACGCCGAGGCAGGCGCCCCAGTACGCCGCGGCCGCCACCGCCAGCAGCGTCTCCGGCTCGCCGGCGCCGTAGCGGAGCAGCGGTGCGGCGATCATCACCGCCCCGAGGGCCGGCGCCAGCGCGGCCGCGTGCCTCGGTTCGAGCTTGCGGCCGGCGGCGGCCGTGAGCAGCCCGGCGGCCACGATCTCGGCGAACGGCGGCTGGCTCCGGGCGTGCGCGGTGACCACCACGACCGTGCTGAGCGCCGACAGCGCGGCGACGACGCTCCCCAGCACGCCGACGTGGCGGGGGAAGCGCCGCCGCAGCACGGCCAGCACCGGGATGGCCGTCCCCGTGGAAGCCAGGAGCCCGGTGAGCGGCGCCGCCCAGCCCCCGCTGCCGCCGGGGACGCGCAGCACCAGCACCACGTCGGCGACGATCGCCGCGACCAGCACGGCGAGCTCGGTGCCGAGCATGCCGCGCCGGGCCCGTGCCCCCGCTCTGCGCATGGCCGTCATGATCTCGCGCCCCGGCTCAGCCCGCGCGCCGAACCCCGGCGAGGTAGCGGTTGGACGGCGTCAGGTAGCTGAGCACCGTCGCGACGACGGCCACCCCGCAGCTCAGGTAGCCCGCCCACGACGGTTCGGTGGTGAGCAGCGACGCCGCCTGCAGCAGGGTGAAGACGGTCAGCGTGACGCGCGCCCAGTTGCGGCCGGCCTTGAGCTTGAAGGACAGCCACAGGTAGACCAGCGCGATGACCACGGCGATGGCGACCGGAACGGCCTGCGCGACCAGCGTGAGCCGGTCGAGCTGCTCCGGCGCCAGCGTGGGGTTGGTCCGCCGCAGAGCCGCCGCGATCTCGTCGCGCGCGCTGAGGACGAGCAGCCCGCCGGCGATCGCGGACACGGTGGACACCAGGAAGCCGAAGAAGGCGGCGATGATCGTGCTGGGCGGGTTTTCCCGCGCGGTTTCGGTAGTCATACCGGGAAGCTAGGACGCACCGCGCCCCGATACCGGCTGAGGCGAGCCCGTCTCGTACTTTCGGCCGAGGCACTCGTCCGCTCCGCCCGACCGGCCACGTTCCGCGAGACTGCAGTGCGACTGCAGTGCCCGCTGCCAGGCTCCCCGGCGACAGCAGGTCGATCTTGACGAGGGGACACGCACGATGACGGGCAAGACGTGGATCAGGGGAATCGCGGTGGCCGTGGCCGCGGCGGCGTTGCCGGTGGTTCTGGCCGGCCAGGCCGGCGCGACGACGACCGCGTTCCCCAACGACTCGTGGGACATCAGCAACGACGTCTCCCCGCTCGGGCTGAGTTCCGGCGGGGTCATCTGGAGCAATCGGAGCGCCGTCCTGCAGGGCAGCGTGCAGGATTTCGGCGGCAACTTCGCCACCAGGGTCTACTTCACCGCGTACGCCGGTGACACGAAGGTCGACGGCGACGGGCGCACCGCGGGCCCCGGCAAGACGGTGCCGTTCAACTTCTCCGTCGGCGATCCCGACCGGGTCGGCGGGTTCGACCGCCTCTCCATCCAGGTGTGCGAGCTCGGCGCGGACGGGCCGCAACTCTGCAGCCCCGGCGTCAACCTGCACCGGGACGACCTGGGCGAACGCCGGGTCTGGCGCCCGTAGCCTGCGCCCACCCGGTGTACCGAGCCGAGCGAAGGAAGAAATCGCCATGAAAACCCGGACCATTCTCGCCGGCGCGCTGCTGAGCGCCGCGGCCGTGGTGACGACCGCGGCGCCCGCCAGCGCGGCGACGAACCCGTACACCGCGGCCGAAGTCTGCGGCAGCGGCTACCGCGTCATCTCCTCGAAGCCGGCCAAAACCGACGCCGGACGCGAGTACGGCGGTGTCTACCTGCTCTACAAGTCCGGCGGCTACAACTGCGTCGTGACCATCAAGTGGACGTCCATCGGGGTGGCCAGCGACACGATGGCCGCGCTGTACCGGGATTCCGAGGACCACAGCCGGAACCTGATCGACCAGGGGAACTTCAAGTACTACGCGGTCGTGCGCGGCTACGCGCCCGACTGCATCAGCTACGCGGGCTGGGTCGGCGACGCCGTCGCCACCAGCGGGTGGGGTTGGTGCGACTGAACGCTCACGCGGCAGATTCGCCGTCATGAGCGATCCGAATCCCCGGTACGAAGGCCGCCGGGTGCTGAGGGTCTTGGGGGTCGGTGCGGCCGGGGCCGTTCTCGCTGCCTGCGGGAGCGGGTCCGGCGGCGCACCGCCCGGCTCCGGCGCCGGAAACTGAAAGTTTCAGCGGGAAAAGCCTCCTCCGCGGCAGTTGTGTTAGCGTTCACATTCCACCGTCACTGCCGATGGGGGTTTCCGTTGCCGCACGCGCAAGCACGCCGAACCAAGCGCTCACCGGGTCCTTTGTGGACGGTCTGCGCACTGATCGCCGCCCTCTTCTCCCTCGCGACGCCGTCGAGCGCCGCCGCCGCGCCGGCGCCGATCACCAAGCCGCCGATGGGCTGGAACTCCTGGAACTCCTTCGCCGGGGCGATCGACCACACCGTCATCGAGCAGCAGGCGGACGCGCTCGTGTCCTCCGGCATGAAGGACGCGGGCTACGAGTACGTCAACATCGACGACGGCTGGTGGACCGGCAGCCGCGACGCGAGCGGCAACATCACCGTCGACACCGCCAAGTGGCCCGGCGGGATGTCCGCCATCACCGCCTACATCCACAGCAAGGGCCTGAAGGCGGGCATCTACACCGACGCCGGCCGCAACGGCTGCGGCTACTACTACCCCACCGGACACCCCGCCTACCCCGGCACCGGCGCCGAAGGCCACTACGACCAGGACTTCCTCCAGTTCTCCCGCTGGGGCTTCGACTACGTGAAGGTGGACTGGTGCGGCGGCAACGCCGAAGGGCTCAACGCCCGCACCGCCTACACCCAGATCAGCGACTCCATCTCGCGCGCCACCGCCCAGACCGGGCGCCCGATGACCTTCTCCGTCTGCGAATGGGGCGGCAACCAGCCCTGGAACTGGGCGCCCGGCATCGCCAACCTGTGGCGGACCAGCGGCGACATCATCTACTGGGGCGAGCGCCCGTCGATGTCGAAGATGCTGGCCAACTTCGACGCCGCACAGCACCCGAGCGCGCAGAGTCCCGGCCACTACAACGATCCCGACATGCTCATCGCCGGCCTGCCCGGCTTCTCCGACGCGCAGAACCGCACCCACCTGAGCCTGTGGGCGATCTCCGGCGCGCCGCTGATCGCGGGCAACAAGCCCAGCGACATGAGCGCGGCCACCCGCGCGACGCTGACCAACCGCGAGATGATCGCCATCGACCAGGACTCGCTCGGCCGGCAGGGCACCAAGGTCGCCGAGGACGCCTCGGGCCTGCAGGTCTACCAGAAGGTGCTGTCCGGCACCGGCCGCCGGGCCGTCGTCCTGCTCAACCGCACCGGCTCGGCCGCCACCATCACCGCCCGGTGGTCGGCACTGGGCCTGTCGGGCTCGGCGGTCGTCCGCGACGTCTGGGCCGGCACCGACCGCGGCACCTTCACTTCGAGCTACGCCACCACCGTCGGCGCCGGCGAAGCGGCCCTGCTCACCGTCACCGGCACCGACGGCACACCCCCGGCGGGCGGCGGGCCGATCACCGGCAAGCAGTCCGGCCGCTGCCTCGACGTGCCCAACGCGACCACCGCCAACGGCACCCAGCTGCAACTGCTGGACTGCCAGGGCGGCCCGGGCCAGACCTGGACCCGGACGGCGAGCCGCCAGCTGACGGTCTACGGCAACAAGTGCCTCGACGCATCCGGCCAGGGCACCGCCAACGGGACGGCCGTGGTCATCTGGGACTGCAACGGCCAGGCCAACCAGCAGTGGACGGTCAACGCGAACGGCACGATCACCGGCGTCCAGTCCAACCTCTGCCTGGACGCCAGCGGCCAGGGCACCGCGAACGGCACCAAGGTCCTCCTCTGGGCGTGCAACGGCCAGGCGAACCAGCAGTGGACCGCGCCCACGGCGTGAGCGTCACCACTGAACCGGCTCGGACACAGCACTCCGCACGAGAACCTCCGTCCGCCACGGCACCGGGGACACGGAACCCCGGTGCCGGGCGGCGCCCGGCCTCCTCCCTAGCCACCTTCCTCATCGCCACCGACGACCGCCAGGTCCTCCAACGTCCACGGCAGACTTGGCTTGCCCTCGACCGTCACGCCGTACATACGCAGCTCGTCGAGAGTGGTGGTATCACCATTGGCCTTCAAGATCCGCTCGACCTTGTCCCAGACATCGGCCCGCCCACGGCAGAAGGCGACGAGATAGTGGTCCAGCGCCTTGTCGTACCGGTTCTGCCGCACCTGCCGGTCGGCCAGGATGACTCGAGCGTCCACGTTCCCCGACGTCCAGTTCGGACTCGATCATCGCGAGCGCTTCGTCGAAGTGCTTCTCCCTGATCAACGCGACCAGCAGCCGCGGATCCGTCCGGCGCAGCAGTCCCGTCGACTGCACCTCCCGCAGCAGCACCAACGCTTCGGACGTGCGATCGAACTCGAGCAGCAACTCCGCGGCTTGCAGCCGTGCGGCGGGGTAGCCGTGGCAAGCCGCCTGCTCGAACCAGTACACCGCACCACCGAACTCCCGCAAGGGCATCTCCCCCAGGAATTTCGCGGTGTTGGTGGATTCCTGCAACGACGCGTTCGCCGCCGCGGCTCTTCTCGCGGCCAATGCGAATCCCTCGGCCAGCCACTTCATCGCCGTGCCCGGGTCCGCTCCGTGGCGAGCCGAATACGCCTCGAGCGCGGCTACGGCGGCATCACCACCCAAGAAGTCCGCCACCGGCAGTGCCGTGTCCGGGTGAGCCGAATCCACTACACCGAGGTACCACCGCACCGCCTCGTGAATCGTCTCCGGCCTGTCGGGACGACACAGTGCGACGGCGATCCGAGCCGCCGCCTGCGGCGATCCCGCACCGCGGGCCCGCCGGTAGTAGTCGGCAACGGCAGCCACCTCAAAGAGGAACGCGGCTTGTTCCGCGGCCGACACCCACGACTCGTCGTGTCCGCGTGCTGCGGCCTCGGCGTAGCATTCCATCGCTCGACGGCGAAGGCCGCGCTCCACATGAACTTTGGCGACTTCGGCGAGCGCCTGCGGTCCACCTTGGCGGGCAGCATGCGGGGCGTGCGCCAGTGCCGTATCGCTGAGGCCGGCGCGCGCGTACATCCTGGCTGCGTGGATGCGCGCACCCGCGACGTTCAGCTCGATCGCTCGGTCGCACCAGCGCAGCGCCTCCTCGATCTCACCACGGCCGAGCAGCAGATCCGCCCCGACCAGGTAGGCATCGGCATCGCCGGCTTGCGCGTGCTCCCACAGCCACCGGACAGCCCGTGCTTCGTCGACGTATTCGGTAACGAGCTCAGCGATTCCGGGCAAGGTGTTCAACCCTGTCGCCTACCTCAGCACGCTGAGGAAGCTGCTTCATGCCCGCCCAGGCGAAGAGCCCGGCGGCGACCGCCATGGCCCCGCACAGCGGCCAGATGCCGCTGCCGAGCCGAGTCCAGGCGAACACCCCGAACGCAACTGCGCATCATGTCGGCGAGTTCGCGGCGCGCGCGGCCGAGGTTGCGCCGTCACGCACAAGCTTGAAAAACTGCGCCGCTTCGCGAAGGAGGCCCCGGCGCCGGCACTCGCGCCCCATCGGGATCAAGCTGCTCGGTGCCGAAAACGCGAACAGTGCGGACCACAGATGCCGGGCCGGTAGTGCATGCTTTCCCGCCTCGGTGACGAACTCGCACTCCAGGTAGTCGTTGAGCCGGTACATCTGCTCCGTCACGCTCGCGTCGGAGCCATCGCCGGAGCGCGCCAGGAGCATCCCGGTGTCGCCGACTCCACAGGCCGTCAGCTGGTCGATCGCCTCCTCGAACCAGCTCTCGCTCAGCCGGGCCCGCTCCCACGCCGGCAGGTACTCCGCGGCTCCGGCTTTCACCAGCTGAGCCCGCATCCACGGGCCGTGGCCGATGATCCTGGCGTCGATGAGGCACTGCATGATCGCTCTGGCGGCCGGGCTGGCCATCGAGAACCGAACGGCCCGGCCACACCGCCGACTTCCTCATCAGCGCGCGCCGGCAGCGCGCCGGCCGTCGCGTCGTCCACCGAGTCCGACGCTTCACAAGGGATGAAGAGCGTCCTCGGCACGCAACCGCGGCTTCAGCACGTCGTCGCGCATCGGGTGCTGACCGGGCGGCGCGGTCCCTCAGGAACCCCCGCCGACCTGGGCTGCGCAGTGGACGTCACGCGCGGGCCGCTCCCCCGTCGCCAGGAAGTTCGTCACCGCTGTGTTCGCACACTGGTTCAGACCCAGGTACACGCCGTGGCCGCCCTGGTCGGCCGTCACCATCCGGGCGCGCTCGCCGAATGCCTTGCGCAGCTTGAGGGCGTTCACCGACGGCGTTGCCGGGTCGCGGTCGTTCTGCACCATCAGGACGTTCGACGGGCCGTGGCCGGTGATTCGCACCGGCTGCTCCTTCGGGGGTGCCCAGTAGGCGCACGCCGAGATGTTCGCCGTGGCCGCTCCGAGCAAGGGGTAGCGGATGCGGTCGACCGCCACGTTGACCTGGTACGTCGCCACCGATCGCGGCCACGGCGAATCGCCGCAGATCACTGCGAAGCGGGAGGCGAAGAGGTTCTCGACCGAGCCCCACACGGGCGCCGGTTTCGGTGGCCGGCCCTGGTCGAGGGCCTGCCAGTCCGCGGCCAGCGGGGTCAGGTCCGTCGCGTACAGGCCGCTGAACGTCAAGCCGCGGAAGACCGAGCCCGTCACCTCCGCCACCGGGGTGCGGTCCAAGCGCGCCGCCAGCTCGTGGAACTTGGCCGTCACCTCCGCCGGCGTGCGGCCGAGGCCGTACTCCGGGTGCGCCGCGGCGAACTTCGCGAAGTCCGGGAAGCGGTCTTCCATGCCCCGGGCGAACGCGCGCATCGCCGTGATGTCGTAGCCGTCCGGGCCGAGATTGCTGTCCAGCACGATGCGGTCGCTGCGGCCCGGGAACATCGTCGTGTACACCGCGCCCAGGTACGTGCCGTAGGACGCGCCGAGGTAGGACAGCCTGGACTCGCCGAGCGCGGCCCGGATGCGGTCCATGTCCCGCGCGGTGTTCGCGGTGGTGACGTGGGGCAGCATCGGGCCGGTGGCGGCGTCCCGGCACTGCTGTGCCTCGGTTTTCGCCAGCTTCGCCTGCTTCACGACGTCGGCCGGGCCGTCGGCGTAGGGCAGGTTGCCGACCGCCAGCTGCTCCGGCGTCAGGTCGCACGTCACCGGCGTGCTGCGCCCGACGCCCCGCGGGTCGAACCCGATGACGTCGTAGGCGTCCAGCACGCTCTCCGGCAGCTTCAGGTACTTCAGCAGCTGCGGGTAGTCCAGGCCCTCGCCGCCGGGGCCGCCCGGGTTGGTGAACAGCACGCCGCGGCGCTTTTCCGGGTGCTTGCTCGGCATGCGCGACACGGCGAGGTCGATCGTGCGGCCGCCCGGGTCGCCGTAGTCCAGCGGCACCTTCATCGTCGTGCACTGCAGGTCCGGGACCGGGAAGGCGCCGGCCGGGCACGGTCCCCAGGCCGGGCCGGTCGCGGCGGACGCCGGGGCCACGGCCGTCGCGCCGAGCAGGGCGACCGCGGTGGTGAGCAGGGTCTTGCGCAACATCGGTGTTCCTTTCGTCCGGCCGCGGTTCAGCGGCGCGGTTCCCAGCGGAAGAGCCGCGCGGCCAGCGCGACGGCGACGACGACCCAGGCGAGCGTCGGCGCGAAGAGCACGAGCGAATCGGCGAGCGGGACGCCGCCGTTCCAGGCGTTCAGCACCAGCTCGGTCGCCGAGCCACCGGGCAGCAGGCGCTTGAGCAACGTCAGGTCGCCGGTGCCGGTGAGGCCGACCCAGCCCGACACGGCGAGCACGCCGATGCTGATCGGCAACGTCGTGACCTGCGCGTGCTCGGGCGAGTTCGTCAGCCCCGCCGTGGCCAGACCCAGCGCCAGCATCATGACCACGGTGGCCACCACGGCGGCGGTCAGCAGCAGCGGGTTCGCCGGCTTCCCGGCGACCCCGGCCAGCACGCCGAGGATGACCGCGATCTGCAGCACGGAAAGCGCGGTGATCGGCAGCAGCAGTCCGCCGAGGATGCCGGCGTCCCCCGCCGCGGTGGAGCGCAATCGCTTGAGGAACAGGTTCTGGCGGCGGGAGGCCAGCGTGGTCACCGACGTCGTGTAAAGGCCGATCCCGGCGACGAAGAACAGCGCCAGCGTCGCGATGTAGCCGATGCTGCCCCCCTCGGTGAACAGGTCGCGCTTGGCGACGAAGAACGCGCTCAGCGCGGCCGGCAGCACCAGGGCGGTGACCAGCACCAGGCGGTTGCGGAAGATCTGGATCAGCTCGCCGCGAGCGATCGTGAGCATGGGAATCCTTCTCTCAGGAGTGTTCGATGGCGCGGAAGACGTCGTCGAGCCGGGTCGGCCCGGCCGCCAGGTCCTGCAGTTCGACGGCGTGGTCCTCGGCCCAGCCGAGCAGCGTGTGCAGGTCCTTCTGGAGGCCGAAGGTCTCGACGAGGAACTTGCCGTCGCCGCCCCGCGAAGCCAGCAGCGGCGGCGCCGGCGCGTGCGGCGGCAGTCCGAAGTGGATGGTCGCGGGCAGGGTCCGGGTCAGCTCGGCGACCGTGCCCTCGCGGTGGAAGGCACCCTGGTGCATCAGGCCGATGCGGTCGGCGCGCTGCTGGGCTTCCTCGAGGTAGTGAGTCGTCAGCACGACGGTCGAGCCGTCCTCGCGCAGCCGGTCCACCGCGTCCCAGAGCGCGTCGCGGGACTGGATGTCCAGGCCGGTGGTCGGTTCGTCGAGGAAAACCAGCTCGGGGGTGCCGTACACGGCGGTGGCGAAGTCCAGCCGCCGCTTCTCGCCGCCCGAGAGCTGCCCCACCTTGGTCCCGGCCTTGCCGGTGAGGCCGACGACGCCGAGCACGCGCCCGACGTCGTCGGTGCGTTCGGTGAGCCGCCCGACCAGGCCGACGGTCTCGCGCACCGTCAGGTCCGGCGAGAACCCGCTCTCCTGCAGCATGATCCCCATCCGCGGGCGGACGGCGGCGCGGTCGCGGGGGTCCTTTCCGAACACCCGCACGGCACCCGAGGTCGGCGTGCGGTGCCCTTCGACCGTTTCCAGGGTCGAGGTCTTCCCGGCGCCGTTGGTGCCGAGCAAGGCGTACAGCTCTCCGCGTTCCACTTGGAACGAAAGGTCCTTCACGGCGGGGAAGCCGCCGTAGGTGAGGGTGAGACGATCGACGTCGATGACCGGTGTCGTGGACATGCCGCCATTCCAGCGCCGATCGCGGCGGGGCGGCAGTGCGCTCGCGTCACCACCGCACCGTGACATTCCGGCCCCGGAAGCATGACGTGGCGTCACTGGTGGGGCCCCGGGCGGTGCGGCATGCTGGCGGGTACCGCGCCGACCCCGGAGGACCATGACCGAGACCCGCCGGAGGTGGTCCGGCGGAGCCGTGCAGGACCGGCTGCGCCGGCTCAACCTCCTCACGACGGTGCCGCCGCTGGCCTTCGTCGGCGTGCTGCTGCTGGGACTCACCGCCCGGTCGTGGTGGCACGCCGGCATCCAGGTCGTCGGGCTCGTCGCGGCGCTGGCGACGGCCGAACGCTGGACGGCGGGCGACTACCTGCGCGTCGCGCGGCCGAGCCTGGCCGTCACCTCGGTCGTCTGGCTGGCCGGGGCACTGACGGACGACACCGGCGCGTTCTTCGGCGTGTCCATCGTCGGGTCGTTCCTCGTCCCCCCGCTGCGCCGGCACCGGCTCGCGGCCCTCTTCGGGGTCGCCGCGCTGGTCGCGGTCCTGGGCCTGCCCAACCTGCTCGTGCACCCCGGTGACACCGGGCCGCGGCTGGTGCAGTTCGTGGCCGTCCCGGCGATCGCCGTGCTGATCTCCACCGGGTTCATGTTCGCCACCCAGCGGCTGTTCGACCTGGTCGCCGAGCTGGAGCAGTCCCGCGAGCGGGAGGCGGAACTGGCCGTCGCCCGGGAGCGCGTCCGCTTCGCGAGCGACCTGCACGACATCCAGGGGCACACGCTGCACGTGGTGAAGCTCAAGGTGGCGCTGGCGGAGAAGCTCCTGGACGCCGACCCGGACCGCGCGCGGGAGGAGCTGCGCGAGGTGCACACGCTCGTCGGCGACACAATCGTCCAGACCAAGGAGCTCGCCTACGCCCAGCGGCGGCTCAACCTGTCGGCGGAGCTGGAGAACGCGAAGAACCTGTTCGAGGCAGCGGGCATCCACGTGCGCCTCGAACGGGAAGCCGAGCCGGACACGCGCGTCGGCGAGCTGCTCGGTCAGGTGCTGCGCGAGACGACGACGAACATCCTGCGTCACGCCGAGGCCCGGCACGTGCGGATCACGCTCGGCCGCACCGGGATCGCCATCGTCAACGACGGCGCGGGCGAGCCCGGCCCGCTCGGCGGGCTTTCGGCGTTGCGGCACCGGCTGGCGGAGAACGGAGGCGAGCTCGAGGTGTCGCACGAGGACGGCCGGTTCCTGACGGCGGTGGCGTTCCCGGAGCTCGGCGGAGCCGTCCGATGACGACCGTGGTGCTCGCCGACGACGAAGTCCTGCTGCGCAAGGCGCTGGCGGCGCTGCTGCCGCTGGAGGGCGGGATCACCGTGCTCGCCGAAGCCGAAGACGGCGAGCAGGCGGTGGCGGCCACCCTGCGGCACCGCCCCGACGTGCTCGTCATCGACCTCGAAATGCCGGCGGTGGACGGTCTCGGCGCGGTCGCGGAAATCCGGCGGGCCCGCCCGGAGCAGGTCGTCCTCATGCTGACCCGGCACGCCCGCCCCGGCGTCCTGCGGAAGGCGCTGAAGCTGGGCGTCCAGGGGTTCGTCAGCAAGGCCGCGGAACCCGCGCACATCACCGCGGTGATCCAGACCCTGCACGCGGGCAAGCGCTGGATCGACCCCGACGTCTCGGCGCTCGCCGTCGTCGACGACTGCCCGCTGACCGAACGCGAGCTCGACGTCCTGCGCGCGACGCGCGAGGGGTATTCGGTGGCCGAGATCGCGGGCCGGCTGCACCTGGCCGAGGGCACGGTGCGCAACTACTTGTCCAACGCGATGCAGAAGACCCAGACCCGCACCCGCCACGAAGCGGCCCGCTACGCCCACGAGCACGACTGGCTGTGACCGCCGCGGCCGTCACCGGGTCGCGGACGTCGCCGGAGCGAGGGCCCGGCTTCGCCCGGCCGGTCGCGGGCGCGCCCACGGGGTGCGGCCCCAGGGCTTGGCCACCGACAACCACGTCATGAACAAGAACGCCAGGATGTTGAGCCCGGCCCCGTAGGCCAGCCGGCCCGCCACCGGGCTCTCGATCCCGGAACCGGCCGCCGCGATGCTCTGCTCGACCCAGACCCCGAGACCGAACGTGCTGTAGCCGATCACCGCCACCGTGAGGACCAGCTTCACCAGCACCCACCAGAACCGCGTGACCCCCCATTTCGTCACCAGGCCGAGCAGCACGCCTCCGGCCAGTGTGGCGAACGCGGCCGGGATGACCACGAAGTCGTCGATCCGCTCGATCAGCACGTACGACACCCGCCGCACGGCCGCGTCTCCGGTGTAGCCGGCCGTCATCGCGAGCACGACGTTCGCCGCGCCCGCCCCCATCCAGCCGACCGACACCGCCACGTGCAGGAACACCAGCACCTGCCGGAAGCGCTTGCCCACCGTCCACCGCGTCACCCGTCCATCGTGACCGCCGGGACGCCCGGCCGCAGCGCCGGCGAGCAACGATTCCTCAGCTCGTCACGAGGTGCGGCAGCGGGCGCTCGGTGGCCGCGACGCTCGTCACCTTCGCGACGAGCGGGGCGAACGGCCGCGAGGTGAGGACCTTGTCGGCCATCCGGCGCAGCCGCACCCCGAACCGGGTCCGCGGGTACGCGAACGGCACGATCCAGCGCGGCAGCGTCTGGACGTCGTCGACGAGCGGCCGCATCCACTCCTCGTAGGCCACGAGCGCCGGTTCGAGGTCGCCGCCTTCCGCGGCGGCCAGCGACGCGGCGAGGACGTAGCCGCTGACGAGCGCGAGTGACGCACCGCCCCCGCCCATCGGGGTGACGCACCAGGCCGCGTCGCCGGCCAGGCAGACCCGCCCGCGATGCCAGGCCGGCATGCGGATCTGGGTGAGGTTGTCGATGTAGACGTCCTCGGCGGTGTCGAAGGCGTCCAGCACTCGCGGTGCTTCCCAGCCGGCGTCGGCGAAGCGGGCACGGACGCGGCTGAGCGCGCCGGCCCGGTCCAGGCGCGTCAGGTCTTCGGCGCGGGAGAAGGACAGGATGGCCCGCGTGGTGCCGTGGTTGTCCGGCCGCAGGTGCACCTGGCGGCCGCCCACGGCGGTGTACCAGCGCCAGCGGTCGTCGTCGCCGGTGACCCGCGGGATCGTGCCGAACACCATCGCGATCCCGAGGTCCCGGCGTTCGACGCGGTCGCCGAAGAGCCGGTCGCGGGTCGAGGACCGGACGCCTTCGGCGATGACCAGGAGGTCGGCTCGCAGCGTCCGGCCCGACGTGGTGGTCACCGAGACCGCGGCGGCGTCCTCGCCGACCTCGGTGATCGATTCGCCGTAACCGATGTCGACGCCGTCGGGCAGGTGTTCGAGGATCGTCCGGGCGAAATCGCCGCGCAGGACTTCGAGCTCGGCGGTCGCGCCGTCCGGGCCGCCGGTGGGCAGTTCGCCCAGCACCCGCCCGGCGGCGTCGACGAAGACGGTGCCGGTTTCGGTGGTGTTCCGGGCCTTGATCGCCTCCGTCAGGCCCATGCGTGCCAGGACTTCGCGGCCGGCGCCCCGGACGTCCACGTTCTGCCCGCCGTCGCGGAACGCCCCGGCTCGTTCCAGCACGGTCACCTCCCACCCGGTCCGCCGCAGCCAGAAGGCCGCCGACAGACCGGCGATGCTCGCCCCGGAGACCACCGCGTGTCGTGTGCTCATCTCACTCCCGATCAAGGTAGCTTTACTCTGAAGCTACTTCATGGTGAAGGGATCTGCATGGCCACGCCGGATCCGCTGACCGCCGACTGGACCTCGGCCCAGGTCGGCGTGATGCACTCGCTGCGGGACTGGGCAGTCGGCTTCGCCGAGCTCACCCAGCACCTCGCGGCCTGGATGGGCTTGCCGGGGTCGGACGCCAACGCCCTGAGTCAGATCACCTGGGCCGCCGAGACGGGCACCCCGCTGTCCCCCGTGCAGCTGGCCCGGCGGATCGGCATGACGACGGGTGCGACCACGGCCCTGGTGAACCGGCTCGAGGCGGCCGGCCACCTCCGGCGCAGCCGCGAAAGCACCGATCGCCGCCGGGTGACGTTGCGCCCGTCCCCCGCCGCCCGCGAGCGTGCCCGCGAGTTCCTCGCCTTCGCCGGCGTGGAGGTCGCGGCCGTCCTGCAGGCCGCCGACCCGGACGAGCTCCGGATCGTCACCGCGTTCCTGTCCCGGATCACGACGGCTTCGGCCCAGGCGAACCACCGCCTGGGCGGCTCGTCCGGGCGGCGTCATCCGACGGGCGGCCAGGAGCCGCTGGCTCGGTGACACCGGTTTCTTCGCCGAAGCGGCGAGCTATCCGTCTTCGCGCGGGCGGCGCAGCCCGTCCAGCACGAGGGTGATGACACCGTCGGCCTCGGTCCGCCAGCCGGGGCGGTCGTGGGCCGCGCCGATGCCGTGCAGGGCCATCAGCACGGCGCCGGCGTCGACGTCGTCGCGGACGGTGCCGTCCCGCACCGCGGCGGCCACCAGGTCGACGACCGCCTCTTCGAGCGCGCGGCCGCCTTCGGCGAGGGCACCCGATCGGTCGGCCCACAGCGTGGCCAGCGTTCGGGCGAGGCCCGCGTGGGCAGCGATGTGATCGACCATGGTGCGCAGGAAGGTCGCCAGCGCCTCGGCCGGGGGCAGGGTGGCCTGCAACCGGCGGGCGCGCTCGCAAAGCATGGCGACTTCCCCGCGGTAGACCGCCTCGGCCAGCGCCTCCCGGGTGGGGAAGTGCCGGTACAGCGTGCCGGTGCCCACGCCGGCCAGCCGGGCGAAGTCGTCGAAGCGCAGGTCGAAGAAGCCTCCGGCGTCGAAGACTTCCCGAGCCTTGGCGAGCAGGGCCTCGCGCTTGCGCTGGGCGTCGGCCCGCAGCGGCTTGTCGGCAGTCACGCGCTCCCCCGCCGTAGCAACTGGAGATGATCTCCACATCGATGCTACCGCACGAGGTGACCGGGGCGGGTCAAGCCCTTCCGCGCGCGAAGTCGCCGGCCGCGCGGCGGACCCGGGTGGCGGCCTGGGCCAGGCGGACGGCGAACGCGTCGTCCGCCTGGGCCCGGGCGGCGATGGCGGCGGCCAGCTCGGCGACTTCGGGGCCGCCGGGGAGCAGGAGGAGGTCCGCGCCCGCGGCGAGCGCCGCCAGCACCGTCTCGCGCACCGGACGGCCCTTGGTCGTGGCCGGGGTGTCCAGGTCGTCGCTGACGACCAGGCCGGTGAAGCCGAGGTCGCGGCGCAGCACCGCCACCGTCGCCGCCGAGGTCGACGCGGGTTCGGCCGGGTCGATCGCCGGCACCACCACCGGGCCGGTCATGATCGCGCCCACGCCGGCCGCCACCACCCGGCGGAACGGGGTCAGGTTCGCCGGGACGGGCTCTTCCAGCGCCGTGTCGTGCAGGGCCGGGTCCAGGGCGAGCTCGGGGTGGCCGGGGAAGTGCTTCGCCACCGCCAGCACGCCGGCGCTCTGGACGCCCGTCACGAACGCGGCTCCGATGCGCCCGACCTCGTCGTGGCCGAAGGGCAGCGTGCGGCCGGTCAGCCACGGGTTCGGGCCGGAGAGGACGTCGAGCACCGGGGAGAGGAACACGCTGACCCCGAGCGCGCGGGCGGCCCGCGCGACGGCGGCCGCGGCCGCGGCGATCTCCTCGTCGGGCAGCCCGGCCAGGGTGCCGGCGTCCGGGAAGACGGGCACCAGGTCGTGCAGCCGGGCGATCCCCCACGGCTCCTGGTCGACCGCGAACAGCAGCGGCTCCCCGGCGATGTCGTCCAGGTCGGCGGCGAACGCCGCGAAGTCCGCGGCCGACTCGACGGCCCGCCGCTCGGGGGTCATCGCGCGGGCGACGTACTCCTCGCGGGTCTCCCCGATCAGGACCGCCCGCGTACCCCGTCCCACCAGGTCGCGAAGCCACGGTTCGGGCTTCAGCGCACCGGCGACCGGCAGCAGGACGGCATGCGCGTCGCGTTCGAACTCGGTCACGTCCGGCCTCTTCCCGACTTCACTGCGTGGTTGGTTATACGATTAAATTTGAACGGAGAGCAGGATCCGCTGTCAAGCGGTCGTGCGTCACCGGACTCGATCGAGGAGACTGCCGATGGTCACGATGAAGGACGTCGCCCGGGCCGCGGGGGTCTCGCAGGCCGCGGTGTCCTACGCCTACGGCCGGCCCGAGAAGCTCTCGACGGCCCAGCGCGAGTCGATCCTGGCGGCCGCCGCCCGGCTCGGGTACGCCGGGCCCGACGCCGTCGGCGCCAGTCTCCGCTCCGGCCGCAGCGGCGCGATCGGCGTGATGCTGATGGACACCCTCGAGTACGCCTTCACCGACCCCTCCACCCGGTGCCTGCTCGAAGGCATCGTGCGGACGCGCCGCTTCGACGACCTGGGCCTCACGCTCCTGCCGCTCCCCCACGACGGCGGCGGCCAGGCGGCGTTGCGCGGCCTGGTGGACGGGGTGATCGTGCACAGCCTGCCCGACGACCACCCCGCGCTGCTGACCCTCCGGTCGCGCGGCCTCCCGATCGTGGTCGTCGACGCCCCGCGGCTGCCGGACGTCCCGCTCGTCGGCATCCCCGACCGCGCGGCCGCCCGCACCCAGGTCGAGCACCTGCTCGAGCTGGGCCACCGCCGGCTCGGGATCATCGCCGAACGCCTGGTGCCCGACGGCTTCCGCGGGATGGTCGACGCGAGCCGCCGCGCCGCCTGCACCGAACGCGTGGTGCGCGAACGGCTCACCGGCTACCAGGAGGCCGCCGAAGCCGCCGGCCTGGACTTCGAGGGGCTGCCGTTGATGGAGGCCGGCGGCTTCGACCGCACCGCGGGCGTCCCGGCGGCGCACGGCCTCCTGGCCGGCCACGACGTGACGGCGGTGGTGGCCACGTCGGACACGATGGCCATCGCCGTGCTCGAAGCGGCGGCCGAGCGCGGGTTGCGGGTACCCGAGGACGTGTCGGTGGTCGGCTTCGACGACGCGCCGGAGGCCGGATCCCGCGGCCTGACCACCATCCGGCAGCCGATGGTCCGAAAAGGACAGTCGGCCGCCGAGCTGTTGTTCGCCCTGCTGCGCGGCGATCCGAAGCCGGACGACGTGTCCCTGCCCACCGAACTGGTGCGGCGGCGCACCACGGGCCCGCCGGGCCCCAGGCGGCCGTAGCGGGCGGCGCCCCGGCGGGCTAGTTTGGTCGTCGCGATGGTTGAGCACACAGCCGTCTTCCGCAGCGACCCGGGGAGATCGGCATGAGCAGTGACCAGGACTGGCAGCGCGACAAACAGGCGTTCGTCTCCGACCTCCTCGCGCCCGGGCCCCTGGCCCGGCAGTTCGCCGAGCTGACGCGCACCCTGCTCACCGCCCCGACCGTCGAGGACGTCCTGCAGCGCGTGCTCGAAGCCACCACGGCGATGGTCCCGGACGCCGACCTCGCCAGCTTCACGCTCCTCGACGCCGACGGCGGCTTCCACACCCCCGCCGAGACCGACGAGGTCGCCACCGAACTCGACCGGCTGCAGTACCGGTTCCGGGAAGGCCCCTGCGTCGAAGCCGCCGAGCCCGGCGGCCCGGCCGTCGCGATCGCCCCCGACCTCACGGCCGAACCGCGCTGGCCCCGCTGGGCGCCGGCCGCCACGGAACTCGGGATGGGGTCCGTGCTGTCCACCGCCCTCATCAGCGGGCCCCCGGCCGGCGAGTCGAGCGGCGCGCTCAACGTCTACTCCCGCGACCGCCACGGGCTCGACGCCGCCGACCGCGACGTCCTGCTGCTGCTCGCCACCCACGCCTCCCTCGCCCTGGCCGCCACCGACGCCGTGACCCGAGCCGAGCTGCAGGCGGCCCACCTACGCAGAGCCATCGACAGCCGGGACGTGATCGGCCAGGCCAAGGGCATCATCATGGCGCGCCGGGGCGTCTCCGCGGACGACGCGTTCGACGTCCTGCGCCGCACGTCCCAGGACCTCAACGTCAAGCTCGCCGACCTGGCCCGCACGCTCGCCGACCGGCACACCGAGATCGACCTGCCCACCGGCTGAACTCTCCGGCGGGCGGGTTGATCGCCGCGGCCAGCGGGTAGTCCCTGCCCCACACGGACTCGTCTCGACCGACAGGAAGGGCCTCGATGCCTACCGAGCAGCTGGACGACTCGTTGCGGGTGATCGCGCTGGAGGTCGCCGACGACCTCGCCGAGCTGGCGAGGGTGCGTGCCTGGGCCGACCGGTTGCTGCAGGACCTGCCCGAGGACCAGCGCGTCGACGCCCTCATGGTGGTCGACGAGCTGGCCTCGAACGCCCTCCGGCACGGGTCGCCGCCCCGTCAGGTCCGGCTGCTGCGCAAGCGGAACTGGCTCTCGGTGGAGGTCGACGACACCTGCCTCGATCCGGTCTGCCCGCAGCCGCCCTCCGCGGGCGGCGGGCACGGGCTCAAGCTGGTGGCCGGGATGAGCGTGTCCTGGGGTCAGTCGCAGCGGCCCACCGGCAAGACCGTGTGGGCCGAGATCGACCTCACCCCACCGCGCTGAACCGCCACCGGCGAAGGAGCGCCCTCACCAGGCCGCCCCCGGGCGATGGGTCCCGGCGCTCCACTCCTTGCCCTCCGGGTCGAGCACGCGGGCGCGGCGCGTCCCCCACTCGGTGTCCTCCGGCGCGATCACCGCCCGCGCGCCCGCCGCGACGGCGCTGCCGAACCAGCCGTCCACCGATTCGGGCCGGTCGAACCCCAGGTAGAGCCCGTCCCCGGTGCTGCGGCCGAGCAACCGCGGCCGGTCGTAGTCCGCGTCGGCGGTGGCGATCATCAGCACGACCGTTCCGAACCGGACCTCCGCGTGGACGACGCCGCCGCCGGCACCGTCCACACGGGACACGACCGCGAACCCCGTCGCGGTCAGCCAGCCGAGGGCCGCGGCCGCGTCCCGGTAGCTGAGGTACGCGTGCAGACCCGGTGCGTCCATGGTGCCCTTCCCTTCCGATCACTTGCGGATCATCGGGTTCCCGTAGCCGATGACCAGTCCCGTGGTGAACGCGCTGACGCCGAACGTCTTGTTCAGCAGCGCCGCGGCCGGTGCCGTCAACGCCAAGGTGACCCCGGCGGGGGTCGCCGCGCCGACGGTGAACAGGTCGGCGCGGGTCCCGAAGTCGATCCGGCCGCTCACCACACCGCGCCCGAGATCGATGGTGTAGCCGGTCAGGTAAAGGCATTTGCCGCCCGCGCGCAGCAGCAGCCCGCCGAGGTGCTCGATGGTGCCGTCCTGGGGGTTGCCGACGATGGTGAACCCGAAGACCGTCTGGCCGCCCGGGTGGCTCACCCGGGCCAGGACCGGCGAAACCTTGACCCCCAGCGAAGTGAGCGCCTTCGCGGCCGCCGGATCGAGCGTCAGGTCGGTCCGGCCTTTCCCGAAGGGGTACGGGTGGTGGTGCGAGACGCCGTGGGCCGGTTGCGCCGCCTGAGCGGGCGCGGCGGCCACGCCGGCCAGGGCCGCCGCGGCCACGATGGACATCCCGAGCATCCGAACGCGCATGATGACTCCGTTCCCGATGAGGACTGGACACCCGGGATACGAGCCGGGGCCCCGGATCGGATGCAGCCGTGCGGAAGTTTCCCGGCGATCAGGCACGGACGGTCCCCCGCAGCACGCTCGTCCCGTGCTCCTGCTGCCCCAGCGCCTGGGCCGACACGTCGATCACCGGGAACCGGCTCAGGGAAAGCCCCGGCGGGACCGCGACCTCGAGGTCGGCCCCCGCCGTGACACCGAGCGGGACCATCGTCTTCACGCCGTCGTAGAGCCACACCTCGTAGAGGCCCTCCGCGGCCGGCATCCCGGTCAGCCGGACGTTCAGCCGCACCGTCCCGGACCCGTCGTCGACGACCTGCACCTGCCCGCCGGCCCCGGCCGGTGCGCCAGCCTGGCGGCTCAGCGGTACCTCGGCCACCACCCGGCCGGGGTCGCCGCCGGAGGCGGTCACCACCAACGTGACCGCGACCAGAACCGCCGCCACGGCAACGGCCGCGTACCGGAACAGCCGGCGCGCCGGAGTCCGCCGGCCACGGTGCGGGAGCGCATGCACGGTTGCCCGCGGCGAGTCCGCCGGGTCCTGGCCGACCGGCACACTCGTCCCCGGCAAGCCCACCGAGTCCTGGCCGACCGGCACACTCGCCCCCGGCGGGCCCACCGAATCCCGACCAGCCGACACGCTCGCCCGCGGCGAGTCCGCCGGGTCCTGACCGACCGGCACACTCGTCCCCGGCGAGTCCGCCGGGTCCTGACCGACCGGCACACTCGCCCCCGGCGGGCCCACCGAATCCCGACCAGCCGACACGCTCGCCCCCGGCAAGCCCACCGAGTCCTGGCCGACCGGCACACTCGCCCCCGGCAAGCCCACCGAGTCCCGACCAGCCGACACGCCCGCCCCCGGCCAGTCCGCCGGGTCCTGGCCAGCCGACACGGCCGCCCCTGGCGAGCCCGCCGGGTCCTGGCCGGTCTCGGCGGCGATGCGGTGCCAGACGTCGTCGGCCACCGGTGGCAGCGACAGCTCGGCCGCCACTTCCCGGCCCAGTCCGGCGATCGTGCGCAGCGAGTCGTAGTCCGAACGGCACGCCGGGCAGGTGTCGAGGTGAGCGGTGTCGGGGCCGGGGTCACCGAGGGCGAGCAGCGTGAGGCGATCGGGATCCGGGTGCGCCATCGTTCACCTCCTCCGCGCTCGACTCGAGCTGGTCGCGCAGCGCGCGCATGCCGCGGCGCAGGTGGCTTTTCACCGTGCCCAGCGGAAGGTTCGTGCGGTGGGCGATCTGGGTGTGGGTCAGATCGGCGTAGAAGGCCAGGTGCAGCACCAGGCGTTGCGCCTCCGGGAGCCGCGCCAGGCCGTCCGCGACGATCAGCCGGTCGAGCACCCGCTCCGGCGACTCCGCCGCGGCGGTCTCCGGCGGCGCACCGGCCGCGGCCGCTTCGCTGTCCCGGTGTTCTCGTCCGCGCGAACGCAGCAGGTCGACGATCCGGCGGCGGGTGATCCCCAGCAGCCAGACCAGCAGGCCGGCTCGGCCCGGGTCGTAGGTGCTCCGGCCGTTCCAGGCCGAGACGAAGGTCGACTGGACGACGTCGTCCACGTCCGCCGGATCGCGCAGGCTCGCGCGGGCGAGCCGCTGCACGGCGGGCCCGTGCCGGTCGAAGACCGCGCGCAGCGCGCCCGCGTCCCCGGCGGCGAACCGCCGGTCGAGGTCGTCGGGCACGAGCGGCCTGACGGCACCTTCGGTCCTCGGCATCGCCGTCTCCCGGCCGATGGAAGCACCGGCCGCCAGGCGGCGGCTCACGACGCCGGCCTTCGGGGTTTGCGGCTCGTTCGCCGGTAGACGTCGGCGAAGCGGGCGGCGACCTGGGTGATGCCGAACCGGCGCCGGACCGTGTCCCGGCCGGCGGCCGCGGCCGCGCGTGCCCGCACCGGGTCGTCGGCCGCGGCGCGGACGAATGCGCTCAGGTCGTCACCGAAGGCGTCGAGACCGGAGGTGTCGGCCAGCAGGCCGTTGCGGCCGTGGTCGATGTAGTGCCGGAGCCCGCCGCGGCGCGGGCCGAGGACGAGCAGCCCGGCTTCCATCGCTTCCAGGACCGCGATGCCGAACTCCTCCTTGCGGCTGGGGCAGACGTAGAGGTGGGGCGAAGGCGCCGGCAGCAGGCGGGTGAGCCCGTGTTCGAGCAGCCGGACGTCGTCGTTGCCGAGCGCCGCGAGCACGGCCAGGCGGCCCGCCGCCTGCGGGTGCGCCCGGTGCAGGGCGAGGATGCGGTCCAGCACCCGGGTTTCGTCCTCGGTCGGACGGGCGGGGTCGCCCCCGACGAGCACCAGCGCCGTCCGCCGGTACAGGCCGCGGGTGAGCCAGGCTTCGACCAGGAGGTCCTGCTGCTTGACCGGGTGGAGCCGGCCCACCGACAGCACGATCGGCAGGCCGCGGGCGTCCGGCGCGAGCCGGGGCAGCCGGTCGTCCGGCGCGAACAAGGAGTCGGCCAGCTGCTGCTGCCGGGGATCCTCGGTGGCGACCTGGGGCAGCACCGGGATCCCCTCGGCGAGAGACTCCGGTTCCGGGCGCCCGCGCAACGCCGGGAAGTACGCGGGCAGTTCCCCCGGCGGCCGCCCGGGCAGGCCGAGCAGCGTGTCCGCCCGCGCCACCAGCCGGTCGGCCGCGTACACGCGGTGCAGGTCGAACCGCGCGCCGGCCGGGGATTCGGCGCTGGCGGGCCGGTGCCGCTCGGCGAGCGAGCGGTGCGGGTCCGCGGTCAGGGTGAACACGGTCCGGGCGCCGAGCGCGGTGGCGGCGTCGGCGATCGCCAGCGATCCGTCGTCGGCGTACCGGACGTGCACGACATCGGGGTGACAGCCGGACAGCCGCAGCAGCCGCCGCGCCAGGAACGTCAGCGCCGCGCGGTGCCGGGACAGCCCGAGCTGGGCCGGCGCGGTGGGGGCGTCGACCGGGATCCGCAGCACGACGTGCCCGTCGCCGTCGGTCTCGGCCAGCGCGGGGCGGGCGGCGAGGTCGTCGTGCCCGGCCGGGGTCAGGGTGACCACGCGGGCGATGCCGTCGTGCTGGGGCAGGGCCGTGCCGAGGTGCCGCAGGAGCACGGTCAGCCCGCCGCTCGCCCCGGCGCCGGGCTGGTCGAACGAGCCCAGCAGCATCGACTGGGCTACCACCAGCCCCTCGCGACGCGCACGCGGGACCGTCCACAGTGGCGCGTCGGCCGGGGTCGCGCGGCAGACCGCCGCCAGCGCCCGTTCGTAGGGGTCTTCGTCGCGCTCCCGGGTGATCGCCCCGCTGTGCCGCGCGAGGTACCGCCACCCGGCGTGCCGCAGCGCACGGTCGTGCTCGGCGCCCTCGACCACCGCCCCGGCCGGGATACCCCCGACGTCGTGCCGCTCGGCCAGGTCCAGCAGCAGCGCGCGACGGCGTGGCGAGGCCGTGCCGAAGGCGGCGCGGATCGCCATGCCCGCCGCCACCCAGCCGTGCGCGGCGGTCGAGGCGGCGAAGAGGTCCAGGACCACGGACGTGCCCAGGTCGGCGAGCACTCCCTCGGCCTCGGGGACGGCGGCCAGCACGCCGGCGGGTGGCGGCGGATCCGACGCCCGGGCCAAGGCCCGCAACTCGGCCAGCGCGGAATCGGCGTCGCCCGCCGCCGGACCGGCGCCGGCGTACTCGACCAGGGCCGGGACGCCGAACGCCGGGTGGAAGCCGCGGCGGACCTCGTCGACCCGGGTGAGGTCGGTGCCGGGGCGCAGGTCCCGCAGCGCCGTCAACGCGTCGGCGGGGGCGGTGTCGTGGATGATCACGGCAGTACCTCTGGGGACAAGGCCGCCGGATCGGCGACGACGACGGGGAGAACGGGATGCCGGAAGCGCGGATCGTGGTGGTGAGCCCGCCGTTCGCCTCGCACGCCCAGCCGCTCGCCACGGTGGCGGCGGCGCTGGCGGCCGAGGGCGCGGACGTGACGTTCGCGTGCGACCCCGCGTTCGCGGACCTCGCCGCGTTGCGAGGTCTGCGGTTCGAGCCGTTCGGGTTCGGCGACAACGCCAACACCGGCATCGCCGAGCGCACCCGCCAGCAGGCGGCCGGGGCCCGGCGGCTGACCGAGTTCCTCGACGCCACCCGCGCGGGCGCGGTGCCGGCGCTGCTGGCCCAGGCCCGGCACCGCCGGGCGGACATGCTGCCCGACCCCGCCGGCGTCCACGCCGCGCTGCGGCGCCTGGACGACCGGCTGCGTCCGGACTGGTACCTCGTCGACCAGCTGGCCTACGCGGTCACGCTCGCACTCCGGGCGCTGGACCGGCGGTGGGCGGCGTTCTGCCCGGGACACCCCGGTTACGTAGTCGAGGGCCCGGACCGCTTCTTCGGGCTGCCGCCCTACTGGCCGGAGGCGATCACGCCCCCGGCGGCCGAACTGGCGGCGCTGCGGACCGAAGTGGCGGCCAACGACCGCCTGTTCACCGAGCTGTTCACCCGGTTCCTCGCCGAGCACGCTCCCGGCCGGCCGGCCCCGCGCAGTGCGTTCGGCCTGACCTCGCCCGAGGCCGTGCTGTTCAATTACCCCGAGTTGCCGTGGCTGCCGCCGTTGCCGGCCGGGCCGGCGCTGCTGTTCGCCGGGCACTGCAGCGACGTCGGCGAGACGGGGCTCTCGCCCGAGTGGCGGGACCGCGTCGGGCGGCTGACCGACGGCGGGCGGCGGCGGCTCGTCCTCGTCTCGTTCGGCACGTTTCTCTCCGCCCGCGACGACGTGCTCGCCACCGTCGTCCGCGGCGCGGCGCAGGTGCCGGACGTCTCGGTGCTGGTCTCGGCCGGGAACCGCGCCGACCCGCTGCGCACGGCGTTCGCGGACGAGCGCTGGATCGAGGTCTTCGACCACGTCCCGCAGCGGGCGCTGCTGCCGAGCACGTCCCTGGTCGTGCACCACGGCGGCAACAACACGTTCACCGAATGCCTGGCCGCCGGGGTGCCCGCCATCGCGCTGCCGTTCTCCAGCGACCAGTTCGCGGTCGCTCATGATCTCGAACGCATTCCGGCGGGCCGCGTGCTCGATCCGCGCCGCCTGACCCCGGCCGCGGTCACCGAGGCCACGACCGCGGTGCTGTCGTCGGGCGGCCGCGTGCGCGAGGCCGCCGCGCGCCTGCTCGCGTCAGGCGGCCCGCAGACCGCGGCGCGCCGGTTGCTCGAAGCCATGGACCGTCCTCCCGAATGAGTTGCACAATCGATGCAAAGCTAGCTCCGGTTGCCCGCTCTCGCCGTACCCGAGCCGAATTTAGGCAGTTTTGCATCGCATATGAATCGTCATCGCGTGTTGAGACGCCGAGACCGGCAGCGAGTACTGTGATGCAGAATGCGTTCAACCGGAGCCGGGAGAGCCTGTGAGCAGCACACCCGAGGGGCGGTCCCTCACTTCGAGCGAGGTCGCCCGGACCCTCGGCGTCTCGCAGGTGACGCTGCGGACGTGGGAGCAGCGGTACGGCATCGGCGCCTCGGACCGGGAGGAGAACGGCCGGCGGCGGTACACCGCCGAAGACGTCGAGCGGTTGCGGCGGATGCGGGCGCTTCAGGCGCAAGGCACCCGGGCGCGCGAGGCGGCCAGGCTGGTGCTGTCCCGGACCGCGGCCGAGACGACCGTGAAGCAGCGGCGCCGGCGGATCGCCGAAGCCGCCGAACTGCTCGACGTGCCGGCCATGGGCGACCTGGTCGACGACGCGCTCGCCGGCCTGGGGGTGGCGAAATGCTGGACCGAGGTCGTCGCGCCGGTCCTGCGGGCCATCGGGGAACGCTGGGCGCAGGCGGGCGACCGCAACGCGATGGCCGCGGAGTGGGCGCTGGCCGCCGCGGCCTCGGCGGCGCTGGACCGGTTGCGGACGCCGGCGCCCGCGCGGGCCGGCCGGGGCCCCGTCCTGTTCGTCTGCGGGCCGGCGGAGCGCCACGAACTGCCGGTCAAGATGCTCAGCGCGGCCCTCGGCGACGACGGCGCGCCGTCGATGTTCCTCGGCGGCCTGGTGTCGATTGACGTCCTGCGGGTGGTGTCCGGCCGCTACGCGCCGAGCGCCGTGGTGGTGTGGTCGATGACGTCGCCGTCCGCGGACGTGCGGACCCTGCGCACCCTGCACGCCGAGGGCATCCCGGTCCGTCCGGCCGGTCCGGGCTGGCGCGGGCTCCCGACGGTCGGCGAGCCGCTGCCGCCGTCATTCCCCGAGGCGTTGGCGTCCTTCGGCGGCTGAGCGCGGCAGTTCCGCGCGCGGCGGCCGGAAGCGGCTGACCCGCTCCGTGCGGCGCGCCGGCACGTCGTTGGCGATCAGCACCGCCGCCCACGGCAGCGGCACGGAGATCGCGAGGAAGGCCAGGGCCAGCCACCAGACGTGCGCGGTGAGCCCGGCCAGCACCAGGCACGGGATGCGGCAGGCCATCATCACCACGTACTTGCGGCGGCGCCGGGCGAGCTGCTCGTCGGCCGACGGGGCGGCCGTGGTGATCAAGGCGGGACTTCGGCTCACCCCGCACCCCCGAGCCGGACGGACAGCACGGCCAGCGGCCCGACGCCGTTCTGGACGACCGAAAGCAGCACCGCGGGCGGATTCCCGGACCAGTGCACCGCCGCCGCCCACGCCGACCCGGCGAGCAGCAGCCCGCCGAGCAGCACCGCGACGGTGGCCGCGCTGCGCCGCAGCCGCCGGTCGCGGAGGTCGACGATGGTCAGCGCCAATGCCGCGTGGACGACGAGGGCCACCGCCGCACCCAGCGCCGGCCAGTCGAAGGGCAGCCAGGTGAAGCCGGCCGCCGTGGCGGCCGCGGAGCCCGCGGCGGTGATCGCCGCACAGCAACCGGCGAGCCGCGCCCGGGCGACCGGGGCCACCGTCGTCATCGCCGCCCCCGGTCCAGGGCACGGGTTTCGGCCGGCGGGTCCGGCGTGAGCAGCGAGCCGGGCACCGCGTGGCCGGCCGAGCCCAGCTTGTTCATCTTCTTCGGCACGGGTGCGCCCTGGTATTCGAGTGGGGTGGCGGCCAGCGGCTGGTGGATTTCGATGAACTCACCGTGTGGCAGCCGCTTGATGATGCCCGTCTCGACGCCGTGCTCGAGCACCTCGCGGTCGGCGCGCTGGAGGCCGACGCACAGCCGGTAGGTGACGAAGTAGGCCAGCGGCGGTCCGATGAGCAGCCCGATCCGGCCCGCCCACGTCATCGCGTTGAGGGACACGTCGAACTGGACGGCGAGGATGTCGTTGAAGCTGGAGAGAGTGAGCACGAGGAAGAACGTGATCGCCATCGCGCCGATCGACGTGCGGACCGGGACGTCCCGCGGCCGCTGGAGCAGGTTGTGGTGCGCGGTGTCCTTGGACAGCTTCCGCTCGAGGAACGGGTAGCTCAGCAGGGCCGTCACGAGCACGGCGATGCCGATGGCGCCGGCGAAGAAGACCGGCGGCACGGTGTGGTCGCCCAGGTAGAGCTCCCAGGGCGGCCAGACGCGCAGCAGCCCGTCGGCCCAGCCCATGTACCAGTCCGGCTGGGACCCGGCGGAGACCTGGGAAGAGTTGTAGGGACCGAAGTTCCACACCGGGTTGATCTGGAACAGCCCCGACATCAGCGCCAGCACCCCGATGACCAGGGTGAAGAACGCCCCGCCCTTGAGCGCGAAGTACGGCATGATCCGCACCCCGACGACGTTGGTCTCCTTGCGCCGCACCCCCGGGAACTGCGTGTGCTTCTGATACCACACCAACGCCAAGTGCGCCCCGACCAGCGCCAGCATGATCCCCGGCAGCAACAGGATGTGCAGCGTGTACAACCGCGGAATGATCTGATCGCCCGGGAACTCCCCGCCGAACAACGCCCAGTGAATCCACGTCCCGGCCACCGGCACCGACAACACGATGCCCGACAGCGTCGCCCGGATACCGGTACCCGACAGCAAGTCATCCGGCAGCGAATACCCGAAGAAACCCTCGAAGCAGCCCAGGATCAGCAGCAGGCCACCGATCACCCAGTTCGCCTCACGCGGCCGCCGGAACGCCCCGGTGAAGAAGATCCGCAGCATGTGCACGGCCATCGACGCCACGAAGATCAACGCCGCCCAGTGGTGCAGCTGCCGCATGAACAGCCCACCACGCACGTCGAAAGAGATGTCCAGCGTCGTGCGGAACGCCTGCGACATCTCCAGGCCCTGCATGTTCTTGAAACTGCCGTGGTAGACGACCTCCTGCATCGAGGGGTCGAAGAACAGCGTCAGGTACACCCCGGTCAGCAACAGGATGATGAAGCTGTACAACGCGATCTCGCCCAGCAGGAACGACCAGTGGGTCGGGAACACCTTGTTCATCTGGTGCCGCAGGCCCTTGGCCAGCTGATACCGCTGGTCGGCGTTGTTCGCGGCCTCGCCCAGCGCCTTCTCCACCGGGCTCGACCCCTTGGTCGGCGTGGTGAGTGAACTCATCGGCGCCCCGCTCCTCCCGGTCTGTCCCCTGCTTCCGACCGTGACACCGGGAGATCGATACCGCAACGACAGCTCGTCGTTTGCATCGAGTGTGAATCGCTCATCGGCCGTTCGAAGTGCCGGACCGCGGCAGGAATCGTAGGCTCGTCGAAACAGCGCATCTTTTGTGCATCGGGAGGTGGCCTTGGCCAGGGTCTTT
Organism: Amycolatopsis sp. NPDC004772; assembly: GCF_053601215.1. NCBI lineage: Bacteria > Bacillati > Actinomycetota > Actinomycetes > Pseudonocardiales > Pseudonocardiaceae > Amycolatopsis > Amycolatopsis sp. NPDC004772. The sequence continues at coordinate 40,588 of NZ_JBSGBK010000001.1, read as the reverse complement.
CGCTCGGTCGTCCGGTCGGCGGTCGAGGAGGTCTTCGCCTGGCATGCCCGGCCGGGGGCGATCACGCGGCTCACCCCGCCGTGGCAACCGGTGCGCGTCGGCGCGGAGGCGCCCTCCCTGCGTGACGGCACGGCCAGGCTGCTCCTGCCCGGCCGCGTGCCGTGGGTCGCGGCGCACGAAGCGGACGGCTACCGGCCGCCGCACCAGTTCGTGGACCGGCTCGCCTGCCCCGTGCTGCGGTGGCGCCATACGCACCGCTTCGACGCCGACGGCCCCGGCCGGACGGAGGTCACCGACCACGTCGACACCCCGGTGCCCGAAGCGTTCCTGCGCTCGATGGTCGCCTACCGGCACCGCCAGCTGGCCGCCGATCTGGCCGCTCACCGGCGTTACCGGCACGACCCGCTGACGGTCGCGGTGACCGGCGCGAGCGGTCTCGTCGGGACGGCGCTGACCGCGCTGCTGACCACCGGGGGCCACCGGGTCGTCCGGCTGGTGCGGCGGCCCGCGGAAACCCCCGGCGAGCGGACGTGGCAGCCGGAGGCACCCGCGGCCGACCTGCTCGCCGGCGTCGACGCGGTCGTGCACCTGGCCGGCGCCTCGGTCGCCGGCCGGTTCGACGAGAGCCACCGGCGGGCCGTGCGGGAGAGCCGGATCGAGCCGACGCGGGCGCTCGCGGAGCTGGCCGCGCGCACCACCGGCGGCCCGGCGGTGTTCGTCTCGGCGTCCGCGGTCGGCTACTACGGGCCGGACCGCGGCGACGCGGTCCTCACGGAGGAAAGCGAGCGCGGGCAAGGATTCCTGGCCGACGTCGTCGCCGGCTGGGAGGCGGCCACCGAACCGGCGTCGGCGGCCGGGCTGCGCGTGGTCCGGGTCCGCACCGGCCTGGTGCTGAGCCCGCGCGGCGGCCTGCTGCGGCTGCAGTACCCGCTGTTCGCCGCCGGGCTGGGCGGCCCGCTCGGCACGGGGCGGCAGTGGATGCCGTGGATCGGGATCGACGACCTGACCGACGTCTACCTGCGGGCACTGACCGACTCCGTCCTCAGTGGACCGGTGAACGCGGTGAGCCCGCACCCGGTGCGCAACGCGGAGTACACGCACACGCTGGGAACCGTGCTCAGGCGGCCGACGCTGCTCAAGGTGCCGCCGATCGGCCCCCGGCTGCTGCTGGGCGAGGACGGCGCCCGCGAGCTCGCGTTCGCCGACCAGCGCGTGACACCCCACCGGCTGACCGAGGCCGGCCACGAGTTCCGCCACCCCCGCCTCGCCGACGCGCTCGGCCACCTGCTCGGCACCGCGACCATGCCCACGTCCGGCTCCGCCCCCTCGCCCGCCTCCACCTCGCCCGCCTCCCCCTCGCCCGCCTCGCCCGCAGGAGAACCGGTATGACGACGCTGCCCCGGTCCACCCCCGCCCCGCTGGCCCTGGCCGGCTTCCTCGCGGCGGTGACCGCCGTCGCCGTCGTCGGCAGCCTCGCCGCGACCCGGTCACGCGCGGTCTACAGTGGACTCGCCCAGCCGCCCTGGGCGCCCCCGTCCTGGCTGTTCGGTCCCGTGTGGACGGTGCTGTACCTGCTGATCGCCGTGTCCGGCTGGCTGTTCTGGCGAGCCGGCGGCACCCGCCGGGAATTCCGCTGGTACGCGGCCGGGCTGGTGCTGAACGCGGCGTGGACCCCGCTGTTCTTCGCCGCCGGCGCGTACACCCTGGCCTTGGTGGAGATCGTCGTCCTCGACGTCGTCATCGCCGGAACCCTCGTGGTGTTCCGGCGCCGCTCGAAGGCGGCCGCCGCCCTCCAGCTGCCCTACCTGGCGTGGACCCTGTTCGCCACCGCCCTCAACGCGGCGATCGTCGTCCTGAACCCGTAGCTCGTCGTCCGCCTCACCTGGTGGCCGCGAGCACGCGGCGCACCTCGTCCGCGCCCAGCACCACGGGGGAACGCAGCGATCCGACCTCGCCGATCTCGATCTCGACGACGTCGTCCGGGCGCAGCCCGAGGTCGAGGCCCGGCACCACGGACGTGCCCGTCGAGAGCACCGCGCCGTCGGGGAAGTCGTTGTCACGCCACAGGTATTCGACCAGTTCGGCCGGTTCGCGGTTCAGCTGCGAGGTATTGGCTTCGCCGGCGAACACCTCGCGGCCGTCGCGCAGGATGCGCATGCGGAGGTCGAGGGACAGCGGGTCCGGCACCTCCCACACCGGCCGGACCCGCGCCGACACCGCGCACGAACCGGTGTAGATCTTGGCCTGCGGCAGGTACAGCGGGTTCTCGCCTTCGATGCTGCGGGAGCTGACGTCGTCGACCACCAGGTACCCGGCGGTCTCGCCGCCGCTGGTCAGCAGCAGGCCGAGTTCCGGCTCGGGGACGTTGTTGGCGGAGTCGGCGCGGACGGCGATCGGCTCGCCGTCGGTGACCACCCGCCAGGCCGCCGACTTGAAGAACAACTCGGGCCGCTTCGCGCGGTACACCCGGGCGTAGACGTCCTCGTCGGCGCTTTCCTCGCGGCGCGCCTCCTCGGACCGCAGGTAGGTCACCCCGGCCGCCCACACCTCCATCCGCCCGTCCAGCGGCGGCAGCAGGCGCACCCCGGCCACGGGCACCGGCTCCCCCGCGGCCTCGGCCAGCTCGCGGATCTCCGCCACGGGGCGGCGCAGCAGGTCACTCATCGACGCCACCGCGAGCGGCCGCAGCTGCTCCTCGGTGAGCAGGCCGACGCGGATCTCACCGGTTCCGCCGGCGAATCGCACCAGGTGGCTCATCGCACCTCCTCGTCCGGTGTCGAACCTACGGAGTGCGGAGCGCGGCGGTCAATGAGTGCCCGGACGGCTGTCCGGCCATCGCGAGAAACCGGCCACTCCGGCGCTGCGCCGGATACGCCGGGGCGTGGCCACCCCGCCGCGGGCCGGATCGGCGAGCGTCGGGACGAGCACCTGCTCGGGCTGGTCGGGACGCTGCCGTGCGGTCCGGAGAACACCAGGGCGGGCTGGACGGGCCCGTTGCGTTGTGGGGGAGCAACGCAACGGGCCCTGGCGGGAGGGTGCAGCCAAGCCTCAGCGGACGCCGCCTCCGACGCTCTCGATGATGCGGAAGAAGCCCGCCTCCAGGTCGCCGTCGAGGGCGAGGCCGCCGACTTCGCCCTCGTAGCGCGTGCGCCCGGCGACGAGGACGCCCACGCGGTCGCAGATCTGCGCGATCTCGGACAGCTGGTGGCTGGAGATCATGATGGTGACCCCCGCGCCGGACAACGACCGGATCAGCGCGCGCGTCTCGCGGATGCCGATCGGGTCGAGGCCGTTGGTCGGCTCGTCGAGCACGATGAAGCGCGGGCGCACGAGCAGCGCGATCGCGATGCCGAGCCGCCAGCGCATGCCCAGGGAGTACTGGGAAACCCGGCGCTCGCGCACCCCGGTCAGCTGGACCTGGTCCAGGACCGCGCCGATCCAGTCTTCGGAGACCCCGCGCAGCCTGGCGTGGATGCGCAGGTGCTCCCGGGCGTTCAGGTGCGGCCACAGCCCGGGTGCCTCGACCAGCGCGCCGACCTCGGTGAGCAGGCGCCGGTCGTACGGGCGGCCGAACAGCCGGATCTCGCCGCTGGTCGGCCGCTGCAGGCCGAGCACGGTCTTCATCAGCGTGGTCTTGCCGGCGCCGTTGGGTCCGAGCAGCCCGTAGACCTCCCCTTGGCGGACCCGCAGGTCGGCGCCGTCGAGGGCCCGGTGGGCGCCGTAGTGCTTGTGCAGCGCGGAAATCTCGAGAGCGAACACGATCAGACCTCCTTGCGGCTCAGGTGCCGGCAGCCCACCAGCAGCAGCACGGCCAGCAACGCCACCGACAACCCGACGGCCACCGGGATCACCCCGGTGTCGGCCAGCGGGCTGCCCGGGGGCAGCGCGATGCCGTTGGGACTGATGCCGGCCACCGGCAGGATCACCCGCATGGGCCAGGCGACCGGGATGGCGAACCAGAACACCTTGTCCGCGGTCAGCGCGCCGGCGAGCAGCCCGGCGACGCCGACGGTGATGCCGGGGCCGAGCCCCCACAGCACGGTGAACAGCAGGGCCAGCGCGGTGGTGGCCAGCCCGGCCAGCCACGGGAGGTACGCCGCCGCGGCGATCGTGCCCGCCACGGCGCCCAGCTGGCCGTTCAGCACCGCCCCGCCGGCCAGGACCACCAGCAGCACGGTGCTCGACACCAGGCTCAGCACGGCGAGCGCGCCGAACTTGCCGAGGAAGTACTGGCGGCGCGGCACCGCGTAGGACAGCAGCAGCCGCCAGGCGTCACTGTCCGCGCGGACCGCGAGCGTGGCGGTGAGGCCGGCGCTCATCGGCACCAGCGCGCCCCAGAACTCCAGCGTCACCCGGCTGAACACCCCCCACGTCCGGCCGGAGCCGCCTTCGTCGGAGAACAGCGAGCCGAGGTAGAGCGGCACGGCGATCGCGATCGGCGCCAGGATCGTGTACCAGGGCAGGAATCCCCGCCGCATGCGCGCCAGTTCGGTGCCCACGACCGTCCACAGTGCCGGATGGTCCCGCAGTGCCGGTTTCCCGAGCGCGTCCGCGCCGGATGTCATCGCTTCTCCACTTCGCCGTTTTCGTTGACACCTGGTGGGTAGCGCCGAACGCGGCAGCGGTTCACGGCGATTCCGGCGACTGCCACGAACACTGCCAACCGGGGCCTCTCCACCCGGGCGCGTGGCAAGGTCGGTGCGGTGGACTACCAGGTGGAACCGGTCGCCATGGTGCGCGCTCCGCTGCTTCCGGCCGGCGCGTACCCCACGGAACCCGGCGCGCTCGGCCGGGCGATGGCCGATCCGCGGTTCCGGGAGGCGCTCTGGATCGCCAGCCCCTCCCTGGCCTCCGACGCGGACACCCTGTTCCGGGCGGGCGGCACGCTGCCGCCGAAGCGCCGCCGCGCGGTCGTCCGCGCGCTGACCCGCTACCTGATCCGGGCCACCTGCCGCCCGACGCCGTTCGGGGCGTTCGCCGGGGTGGGCCTGGCCCGGTGGGGCGGCAAGCTCGACGTCCGGCTGGGGGCGCCGCGGCGGACCGCGCGGCTGGACCACGGCGCCGTGCTGCGGCTGGCCGAGGCCTTCGAGCGGGACGACCGGGTGCTGGCCGAGGTGCCCGTCGTCGCCGATTGCGCGATCCGCCGCCGCGGCGACCGGATCGTCGTGCCGCGTGCGGACGCCGATCTCTCGCTACGGTGCACCGCCCCGGTCGCCCGCGTGCTGGCGACGGCCGCGACGCCGGTCCCGTTCCGGACGCTGTGGGACGACCTGGCCCGCGCCCACCCGGGTGTCGCCCCGGCGAAACTGCGCGAGTTCCTGACCTCGCTGGTGGCCCAGGGCGTGCTGCAGACGACGTTGCGGCCGCCGACGACGGCGCTCGACCCGCTGGCCCACCTCTGTGCGGTCCTGCCCGCGGCGCACCGCCCGGCGGACCTCGCCGGCGCGCTCGACCGCTACCGCGCGTCTCGCCTGGGCGAAGGCGTGGAGCCGTTGCGGGAGCTCTACGGACTGCTCGGCGTGCGCGCCCGGCAGCACCACGTCCAGGTCGACCTCGGCTGGGAGGTGGCCGGGACGCTGCCCGCCGACCTCGGCGACGAGCTGCGTGTCGCGCTGAGAGCCGCGTTCCGGTTGTGCCCGGCCTTCCCCGACCCGCTGGCGGACTACGCGAAGGCGTTCGAGCGGCGCTACGGCGACCAGGCGGTCCCGCTGCCGGATCTCCTGGACGGCTCCGGCGGTCTCGGGCCGCCTGCCGGGTACACCCGGCCGGCCCCGCCGGACGACCGGAGAACCGCGCCGGTCGTCCCGGAGAGCGTGCCGTTCCTGCGGGCCAAGGTGCACCTGGCGCTCCGGGACCACGAGAGCGAAGTGGTGCTGACCGAGGCGGAGGTCGCCGCGCTGGCCGACCCCGACGGCCTGCCACCCCCGTCGGCCGACCTGTTCGTGGCCGTGGCCGCCCGGGCCGGTGACTGGCTGGCCGTGCTGACCCCGGTGAACGGGGTGGCCCCCGGCGGTCGCTCGTTCGGGCGATTCAGCCAGGTGGACGCCGGTTTCGCGGAACCGGTCCGCGCGCTGGCCGCCCACGAGCGGGCCGCGTCGCCCGGCGTGCTGTTCGCCGATCTCGGCTACGCGCACCCCGACGGCCACCTGACCAATGTCGCCCTGGGCGCCGGCGGCCACCCGCACCGCGTCTCGGCCGGGGGCGCCCCCGGCGACCTGTCACCGGCCGACCTGCTGGTCGAGGTGCGGGACGGACGGCTGCGCCTGCGGTCCGCCCGCGACGGACGGCGAGTGCTGCTGCGCACGGCCAACCTGCTCACCCCGGCGACCGCGCCGAACGCGGTGCGGTTCGCCAGCGAGGTCTCGGAGCAGGGGTACTGGCGGTTCGGCGAGATCTGGGGCGATCTGGCGCACCTGCCGTACCTGCCGCGGCTGCGCATCGGCCGCGTCGTGCTCCAGCCGGCGCGCTGGCTGCTGCCGGACACCGATTTCGCCGCCTGGCGCCGGGCGTGGCCGGTCCCCCGCCACGTCCACGCCGGAGTCGCCGACCACCGGCTGCTGCTGGACCTCGACCAGCCGGACCACCTGGCCGAGCTGGCGGCCCAGCGGGCCCGGGGCGCCTGGTACGTGGAGGAGGCCCTGCCCGCACCGGAGGAAGCCGCCTGCCAGGACGACGCGGGGCGGCCGCACCACCTGGAGGTCGTGGTCTCCCTGCGTGCGGTGGCACCCGCACGGGTCCCGGTGGGCGATCCACCCGTCCCGCTGGCGCCGCTGCGCCATCCGGGCGAGGACGACCGCTGGTACTTCGCGCTCCGCGCCCCGGTCTCGCACCACAACGAGGTGATCCGCGCGGTCGCCGCGGTGCTCGGCGAGTCGTGGTGGTTCGAGCGGACCGAGGATCCCGAGCCCGGGTTGGGCGTCCTGCTGCACGCTCCGGATCCGACCCCGCTCGTGCGCGAACTGGCCGCTCTGGCCCGCCGCGGCCTGGTCGCCGGGTACGCGCTGACGGAGTACCGGGCCACCGGCGACGAAGACCTCAAGATCGCCGACAGCCGCTCGCTGCTGGCGGTACCGGCGGGACTCCCGCGCGAGGAGCGCTGCGCGTTCACGGCGGACGTCACGTTGCGCGCGCTCGGCTTCACGACGGCGGAACTCGCTGAGATCTACGCGTCGGTGTGCCCCGGTGATGTGGCGAGCCGTCGCCGGCTCCATCGCGAAGCGCACCAACGGCGTTCCCGCCTGCGCGCGCTGCTCGCCGGCTCCGATGCCGGGTTGCGCGCTTGGGCTTCGACTGCGGAAGCTCGGTTCGCGGGGTTGCGCAAGCCTGACGGCCGGGCGTTCCTCGTCGACCACGCCCGCCGGTCCGGACTGTCCGGAGTGGACATCGCCGCGCTCGGCCACGGCCTGCGGGAGGTCACCGGCAGGGGCCCGGATGCACGGTGACGACCTCGGGCGCTCCCTGCTCGCCTCGCTGGCCGGGGCGCGAACCACCGGGCGGCCCGCGAGCATGGCCGACGGCCAGGTCGGGCTCGCCGTGGCGCTGGCCGAACTGGCCGCGGCCGAACCGGATGCGGGCTGGGATCGGCACGCCCATGCCCACCTGCGCGCGGCGGTCGAACACCCACCCGCCGGCGCGTCGCTGTTCGGCGGCCTTGCCGGGCTTTCCTTTGCGCTGCAGCTGCTCTCGCGCGACGGGACGAGGTACCGCGGCGCCCTGCGGGATGTCGACCGGTTGCTCGCCGAGCGGCTCGATCTCGGCCGGCCCGGTTCCGTGCTGCCGCATCGCTATGACCTGATCAGCGGGCTCACCGGAGTTGCCGCCGCGTGGCTCGACCGGACCGGCTCACCCCTGCGGCGGCGGCTGCTGACCTGGGTCGTGGCCTGGAGCCGCCGTCCCTTCGCGGGACCGGCCGACCTCGGGATGGCGCACGGCGTCGCCGGGCCGCTCGCGCTGCTGTCCCTCGCGCCCGACCCGCCGCCCGGTGCCGCGGACGCCGCCGCGGCTCTCGTCGGCCGGCTCCGGGCCGGTGTCGTCGCGGACGACTTCGGGTCCGATGTGGACCATCGGCTTCCGGTCAGCGGGGTCCGGCTCTCGCCCGGCTGGTGTTACGGCGGTGCCGGGGTCGCCCGGGCGCTGCAGCTGGCCGGCACCGCTTTCGCCGTCCCGGAATGGCAGGCGCTCGCCCTCGACCTGGCGCGGTCGGCGGCGCGGCGCCCGGGGCGCCCGGGCTGGGAATGGACCCTCTGCCACGGCCGGGCGGGGCTGCTGCACCTGCTCGACCGGATCCACCGCGACCTGCCCGGGCCCGACCCGCTGCTCAGCGCCCGGATCGCCGAGCTGCGCACCGAAGTAGCCGCTCGGTTCACGGTGAACCCGCCGATGGCCACCGGGTTCCTGCGCGGTACCGCCGGCGTCGGGCTGGTGCTGCACGGCCTGGCCCCGGCGGTACCTCAGCGCTGGGCGCGCCTGCTCCTCACCGGGTGATCAGGGGCAGAACACCGTCGGCCGCACCGTCGGGCAGCCGGGGGTGCATAGGATGTGCGTCCCGTCCACCAGGGGCTCGGCTTCCGTCCGGTGTTCTTCGACGTGCACGTCCAGGTCGAACAGTTCGTCCTCGGGCACTGCCGTGGTCATCGGTGCTCTCCTCCCACTCGGATGTCCGCCCGGCGTTCCGCGACGCCGAGCTCCAGCCACCTCTCCACCTCGCCGGCCAGCGGGCCGGTCCGGTGGCCCAGCGAATCGAGTTCGCCGAGCACTTCGCCGGCGGGCCGGCCGTCGAGCAGGGCCCACAGCGCGGCCGCCGGCTCGGACAGCGCGTAGCCCGAACGCGGTCCGGTGACGCCGATCCCGCCGCGGTACCGCACGAGCGAAAAGTACGGGCTGCGCACCGGGCCGGCGCCGTGCAGCACGCAGCGCGGCAGTCCCTCGGCGACGTCTTCGGCCCCGTTGAGGACGGCGCGGGCGTTGAGGTGCCCGGCCAGCCAGAGCCGGCGGCGCACGAGCCGGCGGCCGTCCGCGGGATCGGCCGCCGGCAGGCCGAACGCCTCGCGGTGGTCCAGCACCCAGGCCAGGCCGGGCTGCCGCGCCAGCCGGCGGAACAGGAACTTCGGGGCGAAATAGAGGTCGTCGAGCACGACCAGGGCGGCTTCGGCGGCGTTGCGCACGGCCTCTTCCGACGCGCACAGCGCCGTCAGCAGGTCTTCGGAGCGGAGCGCGCCCACCGCGTCTTCGGTGAGATTTCCCGCCCGTACCGAGAAAAGGGCGAGCAGCACGCGGCGCAGGAGCGTCCGGTCGAGCCGGTCCAGCAGCGCGCGCCCGGGCCCGGTCACCCGCACCGGCTCCCCCAGCACCAGCCGCACCACCGGCTTCCACCGGCTCGGCTCGTCGGCGGACAGGGCGTGCCGGTCGGTCGGATCGGCCGCGGCGGCCGCGAGTTCGGCCGCGTACTGCGCGATCCGCGGGGGCTCGACGACGGTGACGTCCAGGTCGGCGGCGGCCGCGACCCAGGCGGGCAGCTCGACCGGTTCCGCCGCGAGCACCAGGACGTCCAGGTCGGAGTGGACGTTGCCGAGACCGGCGGCCTGGCTGCCGGTCAGCACCACGGCGAGCGGCACCCCGGCCGGCAGGTCGTCGCACAACCGGTTCACCCGGTCCCGCTCCTCGCGGGTGAAGCCGCCGGTCACGCCGGCACTTCCTCGGCGAATCCGAGCCCGCGCAGCCCGGCGAGCACCGCCTCGACCGCTTCCGGGAGCGACCGCGACGACACCGTCAGCCAGCCGTGTTCCCGCGCGGCGGCGGCGTACCGCTCCTGCGCCCGCCGTTGGAACCGGACGAACGTCGGGCCAGGTTCGGCGCCGGTCAGACCGTAGTGCTCGACGAAGCCGAACGTCCCGTTCTTCCGGCGGCGGGCCTCTTCCGGGTCACCGGTGAGGAAGACGCCGAGGGACGGTTCGGCCCACCGGCCGAGCAACCGGCCGAGTTCCGCGCCGACCGGGTCGGGCCGGCCCGCGGTTTCGGCTTCGGCGAGCAGCAGGGCCTTGGTCGCGATCTTCAGGCCGTGCCCGTCCTGGATCACCACTTCGCCCCGGGCCAGCGCCGGCTCGACGACCAGGTCCCGGGCCAGCAGCTGCGCGGCGGTTTCGAGGAGTGCGGCCGCGAGCAGCGACCGCGGCCGGTTCCCGGTCACCCGCACCGCGTCGAGTTCCCCTACCCGACCGACACCTTCGGCGCCGAAGTAGTCCGAGTCCTTGGCGGGCAACCGGTCGAGGGCGTCCGTCCCCGCGTAGAGACACCGGATGAGCGTGCCGTAGAGCCCGCCGAGCAGCCGGGCGCCGGGACCGGATTCGGCCGAGCGCAGGAAATCCTGCCACGACACCACGGAGACCTCGCGCCCTTCGGCGCGCAGCCGCCGGGCGAGGGCGGCGGCCAGCGTGGACTTGCCGATGCCGTCCATTCCGAGCAAGGAAATGTCGAATCCCCTGGGCACGATCCCGACAGTACGCGCTCGTCCGGCGCCTCCGGCGGCGTCGCGGAAGGCTGGCAGGGTCTGCCAATCCGGCCGCCGGATCAGCGTTGCGCGAGGAGGACCAGGAGGGGCGGCAGCACGGCCAGCACGAGCACCGCCGCCAGGTTCGTGCGCCGGTACTGCGCGAGCAGCGCGGCGAACTCGCGCAGGAAGGCGCTGGGCACGAAGTAGGACGCGGTCCGCGCGCCGACGACGTTCAGCCGCAGCCCGAGCCGCCGGGACAGCACCGCCGTGCGGAACACGTGGTAGTTGTTGGTGACGGCCAGCACGGCACCGGCGCGGTCGTGCGCGGCGAGCACGGCGACGCTGTAGCGGAGGTTCTGCTCCGTCGTGGCGGCCTGGTCCTCCAGCAGAATCCGTTCCGCGGGCACCCCGGCCGCGCGGAGGTAGGCACTCATCGCCGCGGCCTCCGAAACCGTCTCGCCGGGCCCCTGCCCGCCCGAGACGACGATCACCGCGTCCGGTGCGGCCGCCCCGCGCAGGCATTCGGCGGCCCGGTCGAGGCGGCTCGCCAGCAGCGGCGGCACGCGATCCCCGAGCAGTCCCGAGCCGAGCACGATGATCGCGTCCGCTCGCACCCGGCGGCCGATCCGGCCGTACAGCGCGGAATACGCGAGCAGCGCCACGAACAGGAAAGCGAAGTAGCCGGCGACGAGCACCAGCGAAAGCGCGGCCGCCACGATCCACGGCCCGGCCCCGGCCGCGACGGCGACCGCGGCGAGCGTGAAGACCCCGAGCAGCGCGATCCCCGCCAGCAGGGACAGCAGGTTGGCGACGCTGTGGCGCTCGCGACGCCACATCACCACGCCGTTCGCCAACAGCGCCCACGGCAGCACGAGCACGGCGAGGGCCGCGAGCGCGGCCACGATCACGAAGACGACGGTCTGCGGCCAGCCGGCCCCGGACAGCCTGCCGAGCAGCCAGAAGCCGCCCAGGACGACGGCGATGCCGAGCCAGATGGCATTTCCCAGGCGCCGGGGTTCCCGGCGCACCCGGAAACCGAAAACGAGCACGGCCGCCGCCGCGGCGATTCCCAGAACCATGATCCTCCGTCGACGTGGGCAGGCGATCATTATGCCCGTGCGCGCCGATCCGCCGCCGAGGAGGTGCGGCCGGGAATGGCCGGGAAATTCCCGGAGACCTTTTCTCCGGTCCCGCCGGAACCGCCGCGCCCGTCAGATCCGGATGGAGCGGGGACCGACCAGCATCGCTTTCCGGTCGGTCATGCGGGACCTCAGTTCGGACCGCCCGGAGACCCCCAGCTGCTCGTACAACCGCCGGAGCCGGCGGTACATGGACCGCTCCGAGCAGTAGAACTGCTGCGCGATCGACGAGATGCTGCTGGTGCCGCACAGCATCCGCATCAGCCGGCCGGCCTCCTCGGGGTCGAGGGTTTCCGCCTCCCCCGGCTCGCCCGGGGCCACCGGGGGCTCGGCGAGCTGCAGCCGCGAGGCCGGCCGGACGGCTCCGTCGCAGGCGGCGAAGACCGCACCGATCTGCTTGTCGGCCGGGAGCCGGATGTTCAGGACGCCGCTGGCGCCGTTGTCGATGGCGCGGAACGTCTGGTGCCCGTCGAGGTCGTTGACGACGGCGATGATCGGCCGCAGGCAGTGCCCGCGCCGCAGGGACCGCACGACGGCGACGTCCGGCTCGCTCGCCGCGGGCACCAGCACCGGTGTCCCGTCGGGCGGCAGCACCGCCAATACCGCGGGCTCGACGAATTCGAGCCGGATACCGGCCGCCCACCAGCCGTCACGATGGACATCCAGCGTGGGAGACAATCCGGAGTGCGCTTTGACCACCAGTTCGCGCAACGGATCCACCACAGGCCCCCATCCTGTTAGGCGTCAACCAAACCACCGTCCAACATAGCACTTCGTGTTCGCACTCCAAGTGGCATCCGAGTGAACCGGTACACGCTTTCACAATTGCGGATCTTTTCTGCGGGCACGCCGGGAAGGACCGGTTCGCCGCGCAGCAGCCGTTTCCGCGCGACGGACCGTCCTAACTGGACCGACCGTGGTGGCCGGTGACCGGGAACCGTCGTGGTTCAGCCCTTTCCGCACAAGCCGAGGCCGGTGCTCAACAGGGCGCCCAGGCTCACCTGGCCGCCTTGGCTGCCTTCCTTGCGCAGCGCGCCGATTCCCGGCACACCGGCCTCTTCGGCCTTGTCGTTGAGCGCGTAGGCTTTCCCGTCCGCGCCGACGAACACGACCTGGTCGGCCCCGCGGCATTCGAGGGTGCCCCGGTCGACGGTCAACGGCCACAGGTAGCCGAAGTTGGCCTGGGTCACCGGTTGCCGGTTCGAGGTGGGCGGCGGGAGCGGGACGGCGGTGGTCGACTCGGGATCGCGCGCACCCGCGCCGCACGCGGTGAGGACGAGGACCGAAGCGAGCACGCCGGCGGAACACCGGCCGAAACGGGACATGAACGGCGACCTCATGATTTCGTCGGTTCGAGGGATTGCAGGAGGGCGACGTAGCCGTCCTCGAGGGTGGGCGCCACGAGTTCCGCACCCGGAGGCGGGGTGCCGACGAGGCGGTACACGGTGCCGGCCGGACCGGACACCGCGTTCACCACGGTGCCGCCGGACGGTGGTTTTTCGCTCTGCAGCTGGAAAGTCCGGTCCGTGGCCGCGTCGGTCAGGCCGGCGGTCGTGCCGTGGTAGCGGACGCGGCCCCGGTCGAGCACGCAGACGCGGGGACAGGTCTGGGCCACGTCGTCGAGGATGTGCGTGGAAAGGATCATGATCCGGTCGCCGCCGAGACCCGCCAGCAACGCCCGGAACCGCATGCGTTCCTGCGGGTCGAGCCCGGCGGTCGGTTCGTCGACGATGACCAGCCGCGGATCCCCGAGCAGGGCCTGGGCGATCCCGAGCCGGCGCTTCATGCCGCCGGAGAACCCGCCGATCCGGCGGTCGCGGTGTTCGTCGAGCCCGACCTGGCCGAGCAGGTCGTCGACCTGCGCGTGCCGGACGCCCTTGTCGTCGACCCCCTTCAGCAGGGCGAGGTAGTCGAGGAACTCCCGCGCGGTGAGGTCCGGGTAGAGCGCCAGTTCCTGGGGCAGGTAGCCGAGCATGCGCTTCACCGCCGTCCGGCCCGCCGACGTCGCCAGGTCGTGTTCGCCGACCAGGACCCGGCCCGACGTCGGGCGCAGGATGCCGGTGAGGACGCGCATCAGCGTGGTCTTGCCGGCGCCGTTGGGGCCGAGCAGGCCGGTCATCCCCTCGCCGATCCGCAGGTCCACCCCCGCCAGCGCGGTCTGCCCGCGGCGGTAGACCTTGCCGAGGTCCTCGATCACGATGTTCACCGGGTCGCTCCGTCCTGGGTGAGGTGGCCGTCGGCCCGCCAAACCGTCAGCAGCCTGGCCGCGAAGAAGAACACCGCCGCCGAGGTGAGCACCAGCACGACGTTGAGCACGGCCGCGCCGGAGCCGGGTGCCGGGCTCAGCACGCCGTCCAGCCCGCGGCCGGCCCAGATCCGGCGCGCGCCGAGCCACGCGACGGCCGGGTAGCCCCCGAGCGGCGAAAGCACGGTGCCGGTCGGCGAGGGCACGGGCACGAACGACGGGGACAGCTGGGTGGCCCAGAACCAGAGCGCCACCACCAGCACCCGGGCGACGACGACGGGCATCAGCAGCCCGAGCAGGCCGGCGAACGTGGTCATCGCCAGTGCGGCGGGCAGCAGCACGGTGAGCACGCCGAGCACCGCGTGCGCCAGGGGCGCCCCGCTCCCCGACCGGACGCTCACCGCGGCACCGATCAGGACGACGACGGCGGCCACCGGCACGAGCGCCACCGCCAGCGCGCCGGCGAGCACGCCGGCCAGCCGCGTGGTCCCGCCGCCGGGCGTGGTGTCCAGGACTTCGGCGAGGCCGGGCCTGCTGTGCTGGCTGAGCCGCCCGGCGAGGGCGACGCCGAGGCCGGCGGTGGCGAAGGTGTTGACGACGAGCACGGTGGTGCCGATCCGGCCGGCCGGATCACCCTGCCCGGCGACCGCGGGCGACGACAGGGCCAGCAGGACGGCCAGTGCGGTGAGCGGCAGCAGCGCCAGCCACAGGACACGGCCGCGCGCGGCCATGCGCGCCTCGTAGCGGATCGAACCCTGCACCGCGCACCACATCGCGGTCATTCCCGGCCCCCTTGGAGCAGCCCCCGGCCGTCGGCCAGGAGGCGCGCCGCCGGAACGGCGACCGCGACGGCCACCACGAGCAAGGCGACGATCCGGACCACCGGGGCCGCGAACACCCGCTCGAACACGAAGAGCTCGGCGAACCACGCCGTCAGCACCACTGTGGACGCACCGGCCACCGAGCGCATCCGGGCCACGGACCAGGTGCCGACCGCGGCGAGCAGGACGCTGAAGGCGCCCACCGTCCCGAACCGGGTGACCGCGCCCGGGTCCGGCAGGAGGGCGGCCGCGAGGGCCAGCGCCCCCAGCGCCGTGGCCACGCCCAGCAGGGCGAGCCGGCGGGCGAACGTCGTGCGCAGCGGGGTCGGGAGGCTCAGGTGGAGCTCGGCCGCGCGTTCCCCGCCGGCGATCGCGGCGGCCCCCAGGCCGGTGACCAGCGGGGGAACGGCCTGGGCGACCCAGGTGCCGGTGAACCCGGCGCCGCGCAGGCCCAGCCCGGTGCCGAGCAGGACGGCGGCCAGCAGCGGCGGTGCGGCCAGGACGTGGCGCCCGGCCCGCTTCACCTCGTACCGCCACAGGTCTGCGTTGTGCATGCCCGGTACGTAGCGGGCAGCGGCCGGGAGGTTCACGCGAGTTCCCGCCGGCCTTCCGGCAGCCGCAGCCGGCGGGCGGCCAGCACGAACAGCAGCAGCACGAGCGCGAGCGTCCAGGGGGTCGTGCCCCAGATCTGCGAGGCCACCGCGCCGACGCGCTCGGCGAGGCCGCCCCGCGCGAGGGTCGTCAGCGAGCCGAGGCACCACGCGGCCACCCCGGCCGCCGCCCCCACGCCCGACGACCACCGGACCGCGCCGGCCACGGCGATGGCCGAGGCGAGGAGCGACTGCCCCAGCCAACCGGTGACCAGGTCGAACACCCCGCCGCCGATGCCCGCGGCGTGCACGGCGACCGAGCCGGCCAGCGCGAGCAGCAGGTCGGCGGTCAGCACCAGCACCAGCCGGGCGGTGAACACCGTGACCGGGGACGTGGGGACCGCGAACAGCAGCTCCCCGCGCGGATCGCCGCGCCGGGACACGGTGGCGAGCGAGCCGAGCAGCGCGACCAGGACGACCGCGGCCGCGAAGTACCGGGACGCCAGCAGGGCGTCCGGGGTGATCAGCGCGATCACCACGGCCGCGGCGAGACCGCCGACGCTGAGCGGCAGCAGCGAACGCGGCATCAGCCGCAGCTGCCACCGGACCAGCAACCCGGTCGTGCGCCAGGACCGCCGGTGCTCGACCGGCCGCGGCGCCGGCTGTGACATCGGCTGTGACACCGGCGGCGACACCGGCCGCAGCTGCGGCAGCAGTACGTCGAACGCGGGCGGGTGGGCGTCCGGGGCCAGGGCGGCCGCGGCCTCGCGGGTGGCCGCGGAGAGGCCCCGCCAGGAGTCCCAGCGCAGGTGGCACGCGGCGCACGTGGCGAGGTGGCCGTCCGGCCGCGCGGCCCCGCGCAGTTCTTCGTCGGTGAGGTGGCTCATGGTGTGCTCCTGCGGACCGGTGACGGGCTGAGCCGGGCGCCCAGCTGCCGCCGTGCGTGCGACATCCTGCTTTTGACGGTGCCGACCGGGATGCCCAGCGCGGCCGCCACTTCCGGGTAGGACAAATCTTCGACGAGCACCAGTACGAGCACCTCGCGCAGGTGCTCCGGCAGTTCGGTGACCGCCGCGGCGAGCGCCGACCGCTCCGCGCCGGCCAGCACCCGGTCTTCGACGCCGGGAGCGGCGTCCGGGACCGCGGCGGCCTCGTCGAGGTCGACCTCCACCACCGACGCGCGCCGCAGGCGGTTGTGCGCCTGGCGGCGGGCGACGCCGTACAGCCATCCCCGCACCGACGATTCGGCGCGGAAGCTGCCCGCCGACTGCCACACTGCCAGCCAGGTCTCCTGCAGGATCTCCTCGGCGACCCCGGCGTCGGACGTCAAGCGGCGCAGCAGGCGGAACATCCCGCCGCTGTGCCGTTCGTAGAGGTGGCGAAGAGCACGCTGGTCGCCGCCTGCGACGGAGGACATGAGCTGCTCATCCGACCACACGTAGACATGTGTAGCAGCCGGCCGTCCCGCGGTTCACGACTCACACGATCGGGTGAGCCGCCACCCCGGCTGCCCGACCGCCTCGTGACTGCCAGTTGTCCCGCCCGGCCTTGAGGCCGGTGTCGGCCTTCTGCGTTGCTTGACGTGACGGGCCCCGGCCAAGGAGGCCCGTCCCCCAGGGGAAATCTCGCCCGGTGCGCGGACCCGCGCGCCGGTTCCGACCAAGGAGGAACCATGCCGACTATCGAGACCACCGCTCCGGCGATCGGCGACGTCGACCTGTTCGACCTCGACCTGGAGGTCGGCGTCGAGAAGATGAGCGTCACGCCGGCGATCACGAGCATCTCGCTGTGCACCCCCGGCTGCACCAGCCCGGGCGGCGGCAGCAACTGCAGCTTCTGCTGCTGATCCCACCGGCGCCGGGCCGGGGACGCCCGGCCCGGCGCCGCCGGCGCTCGCCGACTCGTCCGACCAGTCCGTCCGCACGGGGGGAGCCCGATGGATCCGCTGTTCCGCGCCTGGCCCGCCTTCCTGGTCCGGTCGCCGTTGCTCGCCGAAGCCCCGCGGGTCACCGCGGACACCCACGCCGGCATCGTGGCGGCCGCGGCCGCCGACCCGCTGCTGACCGAGGCGATCGAGCTCGCCAGTCCCAGCCTGGCCGCCGTGCTCGCCCGCGTCGCCGGCGGCGGAACGGCGGGCCTGAAACCGAAACAGCTCCGCCGCGCCGCCCTGTCCGTGCTGCGGTACGACATCCGGATGCGCACGCGGCCGACGCCGTTCGGGCTGTTCGCCGGCGTTTCCTGCGGTGAGTTCGGCTCTCCGGTCCTGCGCCGCGGGACCACCCACCGGCACCGCACCCACGTCGACATGAGCTGGCTGCTGCGGATCGTGCACCGCGCCGAAGCGGACCCGGACGTGCTGTCCGGGCTGCGCGTGCGCGCCCACCAGGCGCTGACCGGCCGCGGTGACCGCGTGCTCCTGGAGACGCCGTCGGGGCTGGGTGCCGCGCCCGGGCAGACCACCCGGACGATCGTGTCCGCGCGCCGCTCGCCCGTGGTTTCGGCCGCGCTGCGGGAGGCCGCCGCGCCGATCCCGGCCGCCGAGCTCGTCAGCCGGCTCGCCCGCCGGTTCTCCGACGGCGCCGAAGCGCCGGTGTGGCAGCTCGTGCGCGTGCTCGTCGAGCAGGAGCTGCTGCTCACGGACCTGCGGCCGCCGCTGGACGGCACCGATCCGCTGAACCACGTGCTCGACCGGCTGCCGGACGGCGACCTGCGCGCCCGGCTGCAGGAGCTCGACCGGCTGCGCGGGAAGTACGACACCCTGGCCCCCGGCGAAGGCGGCGCCGAACTCACCGGGCTGCTCGCCGCGGCCGGGCAGATCGAGGACTTCGAGACGCCGCTGCATGTCGACACGCGCGTCGACCTGCAACTCGGGCTGTCCGACGAGGTCCGCACCGAGGTCGAGCGGGCCGCCGAAGTGCTGTGGCGGCTGTCCCCGCCCCGGCTGGGCATGCGCCCGCTGCGCGGGTTCCACGGCCGCTTCCTCGAGCGCTACGGCGCCGACCGCCTGGTCCCGGTGCTCGAACTGCTCGACGCGACCCGCTCGCTGGGCGCCCCGGCCGGGTACGAGTGGCCGGAAAGCGAAGCCGCCCCCGAGGAACCGCGGGAGCCGTCGAGCACCCGGCGCGACCGCTTGATCAGCGAGCTGGCGATGGGGGCGCTGCGGTCGGGCTCCCGCGAAGCCGTCCTCACCGACGATCTCGTCCGCGAACTCGCGTACGACGAAGCGGACCCGGCCGACCTGCCCAACTCGTGCGAGCTCTACGTCCACGTCGTCGACCAGGCCGGCGGCGGCTTCCGGGTGGTCGTCTCCCCCAGCCCCGGCTCGCACCACGCGGGCGCGACGGCCGGCCGCTTCCACGACCTGCTGCCCGAGTGGCGCGACGGGGCCCAGCCGGTGCACGTCGACGGCGCGGTGCGCACCGACCTCGCGTTCATGCCCCGCTCGGGCCGGGCCGCCAACCTCGCCCACACCCGGCCGGGCACCGGGCGCCGGATCACCGCCGGCCTGCCGGACGCGCCGGGCACCGAGGAGATCCCGCTCGGCGAGGTCGCGGTCGGCGCCACCTTGGAACGGCTCTACGCGGTGCACGTCCCCACCGGGCGCGAGCTGGTGCCCGTGCTGGCGAACATGGTGAGCCCGGCCGTGCAGGCCCCGAACGCGATCCGCCTCCTGTTCGAGCTCGGGCTGGAGGGGCAGCGGCTGTGGGAACCGTGGAACTGGGGCCCGATGGCGAACGCGCCGTTCCTCCCCCGGATCCGCTACCGCCGCACGATCCTGGCGCCGGCGACCTGGCGGCTGGACGGGCTGCGCGGGGCGGCCGGCTTCGACCGCGCCGTCGCCGAGTGGCGGGCGCGGTGGCAGGTTCCCGACCGGGTCCTGGTCGTCAGCACCGACCAGCGCCTGCTGCTGGACCTCGGCGACCCGTGGCACCGCCGGCTCCTGGAGGACGAGCTGGCCCGCAACCCCGAGCTGGTGGCGCAGGAGGTCGCCGGCGGCGACGAGGCGGTCGGGGACGGGCACCTGCGCGAGATCGTGGTGTCCCTCGTCCCGCGGCCCGCGCGGGCCCGGCCGCCGCACGTGGCGCACGTCGCCGCCCGGCCCGGGCCGCCGCCGCTGGCGAGCGACTGGCTGTACCTGCTGGTCCGCGGCTCGTGCCGGGTCCAGGACGACCTGCTGCGGGACGAGGTGCCCCGGCTGGTGCAGCTGGCCACCGCGGCGGGCGCGGACCGCTGGTTCTTCATCCGCTACACCGACGCCGACGGCCACCACCTGCGCCTGCGCTTCCACGGCGAGCCGGCCCGGCTGTGGTCGGAGCTGCTGCCCGAGGCGAGCGAGCTGCTGGCCGGGTGGCAGCGGGCGGGCCTGGCCGGCGCCCACCGGATCGAGCAGTACGAACCCGAGCTGGAGCGCTACGGCGGCGCCGACGCCCAGGCCGCCGCCGAGCGGCTGTTCGGCGAGGACAGTGTCGCGGCCATCGCCTTGCTGCGATTGGCCAAGCAGGGGGCCTTCTCCCTGGACGCCCTCGGCGCGATCTCCGTCGCCGCGCTGGCCCACGCGTTCGGCGCGCCGTCGCCGGGCGCCCCGTGGGTGACCGACACCGGCGAAGCGGCCGAGTCGTGGCTGTCGATCACCGGCAGCCGGCGTGACCTGCCCGCGGAGTACCGGAAGGACCAGGCGCGGTGGCAGCGCCGGATCGACCCG
Source organism: Amycolatopsis sp. NPDC004772 (assembly GCF_053601215.1). Lineage (NCBI taxonomy): Bacteria > Bacillati > Actinomycetota > Actinomycetes > Pseudonocardiales > Pseudonocardiaceae > Amycolatopsis > Amycolatopsis sp. NPDC004772. The sequence goes on along the minus strand of NZ_JBSGBK010000001.1, from coordinate 20,602 downwards.
GCGGGCGGCTGGGCAGGTCTCGGCGACGCCGGGGCCCCGGTGCTGGCCGCGCTGAGCCGGCGCGACGCGGCCGCCCGCGACTACGGCCGGCTCGTCCGGGAGCTCGTCGCCGACGGCCGCTGCGCGGCTCCGGAGGCCCGGATCGCCGGCAGCCTGCTGCACATGACGTGCAACCGGCTCTTCGGCGGGTCTTCCGGCCGGGAGGCGAAGGTGCTCGGCATCGCCCGCGGGGCCGTGCAGGACAACGCGAACCGGCGGAGGAACCGGCCATGACGACGTCCACAGTAGACACCGAAGAAGCCGTCCGGCTGGTCGCGGACCGGCTCGCCGACCCCGGCGCCGTCGCCGCCGTCGCCGACCGGCCGGACAACGTCGAGCCCGTCTACGGCGCCCGGATGTGGGTCCCGGTGACCCTCGCCGCCGGGCTGCCGGGCATCGCGTTGCTGTACGCCGAACTCGCGGCGGCCGACGACCGCTGGTTCGAGGTGGCGCACCGGCACGTCGCCCGGGCCGCCGAGCTGATGGCGGCACAGCCGTCGAACGGGCTCTACGCCGGCCCCGCGGCGCTGCTCGCCGCCGTGCAGCGGCTGAGCCCGAACTACGCCACGCTGCGCCGGAAGCTGACCGCCTGGGTGGCGGCCGACCAGCGGGCCCGGCTGCAAGCCTGCGCGGCGCGCACGGACCCCGGTGTCTCGTGGTCGCACTACGACGTCGTCAACGGCCTGTCCGGGACCGCGCGGCTGCTGCTGGACGCCGGCGAGACCGGCGTCGTGGAAGAGACCCTGCGGTACCTGACCGGGCTGACCGAGCCGATCACCGTGGCCGGGGTGACGGTGCCCGGCTGGTGGATCCCGCCCGAGCTGCAGCCGGTCGCCGAGGACGCCCGGCAGTACCCGCGCGGCGACTTCAACCTCGGGCTGGCGCACGGGATCCCGGGTCCGCTCGCGCTGTTCGCCGCCGCCCTCGAACGCGGGGTGGAGGTGCCCGGCCAGCGCGAGGCGATGCGGCGCATCGGCTCCTGGCTGCTCGCCCGGCGCCGGACCGACGACCACGGCGCGTACTGGCCGTGCCGGCTCGCCTGGGACGACGAAACCGGGACCGCGCCCGCCGCGGCGTTCACCCGGTCGGCGTGGTGCTACGGCGCTCCCGGCGTCGCCGCCGCCCTGCACCGGGCCGGGGGCGCGCTCGGCGAGCCGGGCTGGTGCGACGCCGCCGTCGGTGCGCTGCGCGCGGTGCTGGCCCGGGACGAGCGCGAATGGCGGCTCGACGGCCCCACCGTCTGCCACGGCTACGCCGGGCTGCTGCAGGTGGTGCGCCGCGTCGGCACCGCGTCGGGCGACCCGGTGCTGCTCGACGGCTGCGCCCGGCTGACCACCCGGGTCCTGTCGTTCGCCGACCCGGACGCCGCGTTCGTCTTCCCGCACCTCGTCCCGGACTCGCCGCGGGGCTGGCAGGACGCCATCGCGCACCGGCGCCTGGACGTCGCCGGGATGCTCGAAGGCGCGGCCGGCGTGGCCTGCGCCCTGCTGCCCGCGGCCGGTGCGTGGGACACCGCCCTGATGCTGGCCTGAGGAGGTCGCGATGCCCGGTCCGCCGGAGAAACTCCTGCTCGGCGTGAGCGGCTCGGTCGCCGTGCTGAGCCTGCCCGCCTACCTGCACGCCTTCCGCGCCGCGGGGGTGCACCAGATCGTCGCGGTGCTCACCCCGGCCGCGGAGCGCTTCCTGCCCGCGACCGCGCTTTCCGTGCTGTGCGACCGCGTCTGCACCGAAGCCGACCCGGCGGGCGGGCACGTCGCCCTCGGGCGGTGGGCCGATCACGCGCTGGTCCTGCCGGCCACCGCGAACCTGCTCGGCACGGTCGCGCACGGCCTGGCCCCCACCCTGCTCACCACCACGGTGCTGGCCGCGGACTGCCCGGTCACCTTCGCCCCGGCGATGAACCCGGTCATGTGGCAGCGCCCGGCCGTCCAGCGGAACGTGGCGCAGCTGCGCGCGGACGGCCACGACGTCGTCGACCCGATCCCGGGCACCGCCTACGAAGTGGCGAGCCGCGCGATCGTGCCGAGCATCGTGGTGCCCCCGGCCGACGTCCTGCTGGACCGGCTCCGCACCGTGGCGGAGATGTCGGCGTGACGCCCGCGTTCGACGTCCGGGACCTGGAAGTCCGCTACGGCGGGCGGTACGCCGTCGACGGCGTTTCGCTGGGCGCGCGCCCCGGGGAGATCGTCGCGCTGCTCGGCCCGAACGGGGCCGGGAAGTCCACCCTCCTCAAGGCCCTGTCCACGGCGGTGGCGCCGGACCGCGGGCGGATCGAGGTGTTCGGGCACGACGTGACGGCCGAGCCGGTCGCCGCGCGGCGCCGGATCGGCATGGTGTTCCAGGAGCAGACCCTGGACACCGACCTGCCGGTGGAGCGCAACCTCTGGTTCCACGCCCGCCTCTTCGGCCTGTCCCGGGCGCGGGCCCGGGCCCGCATCGGCGAGGTGCTGGACCGGTTCGGCCTCGCCGACCGGCGGCGGGACCCGGTCGAGGAGCTCTCCGGCGGGCTCGCGCGGCGGCTGGAGATCGCCCGGGCGCTGCTGCACTCCCCCGGGCTGCTGCTCCTCGACGAGCCGACCACCGGCCTCGACCCCGAGGTCCGGCGCGCGGTGTGGGCGGACCTGGCGCGGTTGCGCGACGACGAGCGGGTGACCGTGCTGTACGCGACCCACTACCTCGCCGAGGCCGAGCTCGCCGACAGCGTCGCGATCCTCCACAACGGACGGAAGGTCCGCAGCGGCGCTCCCGCGGTCCTCAAGGAGGAGCTGGCCGCCACCGCGCTGCTGCTGTCCACTTCGGACGATCCGGCGGCGGCCGCCGAGCTCGTCCGCGCCGGGTTCGACGCCGCGGCCGGGCCGGACGGGGTGCTGGTGCGGTGCGCGCGGCCGGAGCGGCGGATCGCCGAGGTCGTCCGCGCCGTGACCGTCCCGGTCACCGAGGTGGCGCTGCGGGAGCCCTCGCTGGACGACGTCTACTTCGCCACCACCGAGGCCTGAAGGCGGGAACCATGACTCTGCAGGACGTGCCCGTGCGCGCCACGACGGCGCCCGAGCCCGCGGCCGCGCCGTGGACGGAGATCGGCCGCGCGCTGGCGGTGGTCGCCGGCCGCGACCTCTACCGCCAGTTCCGCCACCCCGGCTCGCTGGTGGCCCAGGCCGTGCAGGTGGTGTTCTTCCTGCTCGTCTACGCGGTCGGGTTCGACGGGATGATCGCCGCGGTCGACGGCGTCCCGTTCAGCGCGTACGTCTTCCCGGGGATCATCGCCATCCAGGTCGTCACGCTCGGGGTGAGCTCGGGCTTGAGCTACGCCTTCGACCGGGAGTACGGCGCGCTGCGGGAGATGCTCGTGGCACCGGTGCCGCGGCTGTGCTTGCCGCTCGGCAAGGTCCTCGCGACGGCGGTGACGGCCGGGGCGCAGAGCGCGATCATGCTGGCCTTCGCGCCGGTGGTGGACCTGCGGCTGACGCCGTGGTCCTACCTCGCCGGGGTGGCGGCCTTCACCGCCACCGGCGCGGCGTTCGGCGTGTTCGGCGCGTTCCTGGCGACGGTGATCACCCGCGTCCAGACCCTGCAGTCGGCGGTCCAGCTGGCGATGTACCCGCTGCTGTTCCTGTCCGGCTCGGTGTTCCGGCCGGACAGCGGGCCGGCCTGGCTGTCCGCCGCGCTGAAGGTCAACCCGATGACGTATGCCGTCGACGGCGTCCGGCAGCTGCTGGTCTCCTCGAGCGGGGCCTTGCCGTGGTGGCTGGACGTGGCCGTCGTCGGGGGCCTGACGCTGGTCTTCGGGGTGGTCCTGCGGCTGCGGGTGGGCCGGTGAGCGCGCCGGAGTGGCTCGAAGCGCACCTCGAGTGGTTCGATCCGCGCGTCTGGAACGAACAGCTCCCGGCCCGGCCGTTCCCCGCCGGCCCGCTCCTCGAACTCCTCCTGCTGTGCGAGCGCGTCCCCGGCCTCGCCGTCACCGGGCCCGCCCTCGAACTGGCGGACCGGCTGACGTCGGCCCCGGAGTTCCGCGCCGGGCTGTACCGGGGGGACGCCCACTTCACCTACCACGTCTGGGTGCTGGTGCTGATGCACCGCCTCGGCGTCCCGCGGCCGCGGCTGCTGTCGGCCGCGCAGGCCCTGCTCGACAGCGGGATCCGGCCCACCCTGGACGGGGTGGCGGCGCTGGAACTGCGGTACGTGACCGATCTGGGCGGGCTGGCGAACCCCGGGCTGCCACCGGTGAGCGAGCTCTACGACCGCTGGCGGGCGGGCCAGCACTTCGACCCGTTCCGGCTGACGGCGAACGAGTGCTACGCGCTGACCCACGCGGTCTTCTACGCGACGGCGTTCGGCGACGCATCGCTGCCAGAGGCCCCGGAGCCGGCGAGGACGGCCCGCCTGCTGCTGGCGGCCTGCCTGGCCGACGACGACCTCGACCTGGGCGCGGAACTGTTCCACGCGGCCCTCCTGGCCGGCGGCCCGGACGCCCTCGGCCCGGCCCGCCACCGGCTGGCCACGGCGGCCAGGGAGGACGGAGCGGTGGCCGGGCCCGTCCACGACCCGGCGGTCTTGGCGCGGCTGACGGGCCGGAAGGCCGAGGCGTACCTGTTCGGGACGTGCTACCACACGACGATCGTCACGGAACTCGCCCTCGCCGCCCCTTGGAGCGGCCCGCCCGAACCGCGCGGGGTGGAGATGGAGCCGGCCGAGGAGCTGGTCATCGCCCTTCGCCGCAACGACTTGGGAAGGACGGCCAGGGTGCTGCAACAGGCGGCCGACTCGGGTCGGCGGGGACAGGTGATCACGGCGGCGGCCCACCGGCTGCGGGCCCAACGCCAACCTGATGGCGGCTTCGGCATCCCGGCGGACGCCGTCCTGACGGCCTCGTGCCTCGCGGCACTCGAGGCTTGCGAACGGGCGGGGCTGCCGGGGTTCGAGCCGCCGGATCTGGTCGCGGCCGGCTCGCTCGAAGGCGAGCCCCGCTGATCGCGTTGGTCGAGCCGCCGGATCTGGTCGCGGCCGGCTCGCCCGCCTCGGTCGAAGGCGAGCCCCGCTGACCGTGGTTGCGAGTTCTGCCAACCGGGCAGATTTTCGGTCACTCGCGGGCCTGCACTGGCCGCGGCGCCCGGACCCGGCCGGCCCAGCGGGCCGAACTCCACCCCCCAGCGAACATCACCCGATCGGGTGGCCGACCGGCCCCAGGCCCTTCGCCCCTGGCCGGACCGGCCCCAGCCGGGCCAGACTGGGGGTAAGTCACCCGGTGGAGCCTGCGCGGCGATATCGGGTGGCCCAGGTCCGCGGCCGGTTCAAACCAGAGCCTCCGCAGACCGCTTCACGACGAGCCCGGCCGGGCGACGCCGTCGGGCTAAGACCGGCAGAACACGGCGTCCGGCGTCCGGCCCGAGCCGATCCGGCCCGTGTAGGCGACACCGGCGACGTACTCCCCCGGTGCGCACTGGCCCTTGTAGTTCCCGGTCGCGAAGTCGCCGCCGGGGTCGCCGGCAGGGCGGTTGTCGCCCCGGTCGAACCACACCGTTCGGCCCGTGCGGCCCAGCGGGGTCGCCGACCGGCCGCACAACACCGCCGAGAACGCCGCGCCCTGGACGCTGTACCCGACGACCGCCGAGTCGGGCGGGCACTGCGTCTTCGTGTAGCCGGATGCCCAGTCGGTGTCGACGAACGCCTCGTCGCGGACCACGACGTACCCGGTGGGCGCCGGGAGGGCTCCGGTGCACAGGCCGCGGTTGCCGGTGTGGGCCAGGCCCGCGAGCCGCCGGCCGTCGGGGCAGGCGCCCTTGCGGGCGCCCGGGTTCCAGTCCGGCAGCGCGCGCACCTGGCGTGACTCCTGGAAGTCGCCGTAGTCGAGGTTCAGCATCGACCAGCGCGCCGCGTCGTCCGGGATCGGCCCGGTCCGGGACGGCGCGGCGATCAGCCGCCGCCACGCGGGGCCGCGCCAGTCCGTGCCGTCGAGCACGTCGATGCGGTGCCCCGCGGCGTCGTACTCGAGCAGGGCCCAGCCGTCACCGGAGCCGTTGGCCTGGAACCCGACCGCGGGCCAGTAGGCGAAGTCGGTGTCCGTCTCGGCCAGGTAGTTCACGAAGTTCTCGAAGAACGCGCGCGACGCCGGGTCGGTGGTGTTGCGGCCCTCGCCGAATTCGCTGATCCACAGCGGCGCGGTGTAGTGCTTGCCGGTGTCGGCCGAGACGAAGAACGCCTGCCGGTACAGGGTGTCCCGCAGGTCCTGGAGCGAGAGGTCGCGGTAGCGTGGGTCGTGCGTCTCGCCGATGCCGGTCGCGCCGGAGTGGTTGGGCCCGGTGTAGCCGTAGAAGTGCGCCGAATAGACGAGCTTGCCCGAGTCGACGAGCGTGTGCGACAGCGTCCGGGCGGGTTCGAGGGTCGGGCGGCCGTGCGGGAAGCCGTCGATCGGCAGCCCGGTCCAGTTGATGCCCTCGACGAAGATCAGCAGGTCGCGGTTCGCCTCGGTGAGGATGCGGTCGGCGACCTGCTGGCTCGCGCGCTGCCAGTCGGTGCCGTTGCCCCAGCCCCAGTTGGGGTCGTCGAAGGTGGTGCGGCGGACCTCGTTGTAGAGGTCGGCGCCGACGACGCGCTTGTTCGCGGCGTAGCGGCGCGCCATGAACAGCCAGTCGTCCTGCCACTGCTGCTCGGTCTGCGCGGTGTTCCAGCGTTCGTTGCCGTCGAGCCCGCAGCACCAGCGCGAGGTCGTGGTGTGGTTGTTGAGGATGACGGCGAACCCGCGCGCGGTCAGCCGGTCGACGACGCGGTCGTAGACCTGCAGCGGGGTGAGGCCGCGCAGGTCCGGGTTGGCGGCCAGGTCCGGGACCGGCCGGGTGTCGTGGAGCATCGCGTTGGAGAACTGCAGCCGGACGCTGTTGAGGCCGAGCTGCGCGAGCCCGTCGATCACCGTGTCGATCGACGCGCGGTCGAGCCCGAGCGGGGTCTGGTAGGCGAGCTCGCCGGCGTGGTGGTTCGCCGGATCGGTCACGTCGCCGGAGCCGGTCCACGTGCCGCTCGCGCCGTGCCAGTTGGCGGCCTTCAGCTTGAAGCGGTCGCCGTGCGCGTCGACGATGTACCGGCCGCGGGTGCTGAGCGGCCCGGTCCAGGACGGCGGGCCCGGCTCGGCGGCCCGCGCGAGGGGCACGACGACGCCGGCGGTGGCGAGCAGGACGGTGAGCAGCACACCAAAGATCCTCACGCGAGTGAGTCAACCAACTCGCGGCCCGCCGGGTAAGGGCCATAAGGAGGTGATCGGGCGGCCGAGCCGCCGGCCCGCTCACCGTGGCGGCCGGCCCGATCCGTCCACAGTGGAGTCTCGCGGTCGGCGCGCCCGTGGGACAGGGGCCGGCGTGTCCGGTTCAGGGGGTCGGGGTGCGGTCACCCAGCCAGGCTCGGGCGGCGGCCAGGTAGTCCCGCGTCACGGCGGTGTCGGGCGCCCACGCCTCGAAGCCGTGGGGTGCGCCGGGGACCACGTGCAGCGTGGCGTCGACCCCCGCCTCGCGCAGCCGGTGGGCGTACGCGGCGGACTCGTCGTGGAGCAGGTCGATGTCGCCCACGCCGATCCACGCCGGGGGCAGCCCGGCGAGGTCTTCGCGGCGGGCCGGTACGGCGTAGGACGGCACGTCCGGGGCGCCCGGTTCGGTGCCGAGGTAGGACCGCCAGCCGAAGCGGTTGAGGCGGTTGTCCCAGCCGCGGTGGTTGCGGTCGTCGAGCTCGCGGCGGGCGGCGGTGCGGTCGTCGAGCATCGGGCACAGCAGCCACTGCGCGTGCGGCCGCTCGCCGCGGTCGCAGAGGCGCTGGACCAGCGCGGCCGCGAGCGCGCCACCGGCGCTCTGCCCGCCGACGACGACCCCGTCCGGCCCGCCGGTCTGGTCGCGGGCCCAGGTCCAGGCCGCGTGGCAGTCGTCGAGCGCGGCCGGGTACGGCGCGTCCGGGGCGAGCCGGTACTCCACGGACACCACCGTGATGCCGAGCTCCCGCGCCGTTTCCCCGCAGAGCCGGTCGTCCTGCGCCGCACGGCCGACGACGAAGCCGCCGCCGTGGATCCACAGGAGGGTGCGCCCGGGCCGCGCGACCCGCGGGCGGTGCACCCGCCACCCCGGCGTGCTTTCGACGTCCACGCCCGCCACCTCGACCGGCTGGATCTGCGCGGTCGCGGCGCGAATCCGCGGCAGCACCCCGGCTTCCTCCAGCGGCACGCGCGGGAGCCGGTCGGCTCGAGGACGGAGTTCGGGAGCGATCTCGGCGAGTTTCACCGCACTGCCCCGATCGTGGTCTGCGTCGTCGTGATCATGGCCTCACATTAGCGCGCAAACCCGCCTGGTGATGGCGTTCCCCCAACTTGGGTACCCCTATGTTTCCTTCTGACAGAGGGGAAAATGCCTTGCTGTACCGGTTGTCTTGTCTATCCGAATTGGAGTGTTTGACTGTCCACTGAGGACTGCATACGCGCGCGCGAGGAAAATCGGCCAGTCCCCGGCGGCTGCTTCGGTACCCTGACGCGCATGCCGACCTACCGCGTGCTCGTCCGGGGGAAGTTCGACCGGCCGAGCGAGGCCGTCCGCGAAAAACTGCTGGCCAACGCCACCGACGACGACCTCTCCGGCCTGTCGTTCGGCGAACCGGGCACGCTGACCTACAGCCGGCACCTGGGCGGGTTCGGTTTCCGGGTCCTGGTCGAGGTCGCCGCGGGGGCCGGGGCTGCGCAGCGGGCGCACGACGACGCCGAACTGCGGGCGATGGACCTGCTCGACCGCGAGGGCTATCCCTACCGTGGCCTCACGGTGAGCTCGACCAGCCTGGACGACGTCCGGACCGCGCGCCGCTGAGGCCGGCCGGAAAGCGGGTGGCGGGCCGGACCTGCCACCCACGGTCCGGGTACCACCATCCCCGGTCTCCCGTCGTGCGGGGCGGCGATGAGCACGCCTGATCGTCACTTCAGGACGATCGCCGGGGCTCACTCCCGGCGGGCCACCCAGGCCGCGATCTGCGCCCGGTTCCCGAAGCCCAGCTTGGCCAGGATGTGCTGGATGTGCGTCTCGGCGGTGCGCGGCGAGATGACCAGCGCGGCCGCGATCTCGCGGCTGGTCAGCCCTCGGGCGACGAGCTGCGCGACCTCCCCTTCGCGACCGGACAGCGGCGACGGCTGCTTCGCCTGCGGCGCCCGCAGGTCCAGGGCGAAGCGGTCAGCCTCGTCGCCGGCCATGGCGCGGCCGGTGGCGAACGCCTTTTCGAACCGGGCGTTGCCGAGGGCGGCGCGGGTGTTCGCGATGTGCGTGCCGTGCGGGATGGCGACCGCGAACTCGGGTGCCGTGCCGATCCGCTCCCAGTTCGCCGCCGCGATGCCGAACAACGTGGCGGCCCGCGCGTGCTCGCCCGCCCGGTCGGCGATCCAGGCCAGTGTGTCGAGCCGGTAGGCGCGGCCCTGCAGGTCGCCGAGGCGCACGTCGAGCCGGAGCGCTTCGGTGGCCGCCCGGGCCGCCGCCGCGGCGTCGCCGAACTCGACCTCCACGACCGCTTCCCCGAACAAGGACATCGCGCGGTAGAACAGCTCGTCCTCGCCGGTGAGCTCGCGCATGCGGCGCAGCGCGCCGTGCGCGGCCTCGAGGTTGCGGTCGCGGTAGGCCACCGAAACGCCGTGGATGAACAGCGGGTGCAGTTCGTCGCGCACCAGTCCGTGCTCGCGGAAGGCCGCGGCGGTCTCGGCCGCGAGCCCCGCCGAGCCCGGCCGGTTGGTCAACATCGCCACGAAACTGCGCACGTGCAGGACGCGCGCGTGCAGCACGGGGTCGTCGTCGAAGGCTTCGGCCTCGGCCACCAGCCGCACCGCGTCGCCGACGTCGCCCAGCCACAGCGTGTACAGCGCGCACACGCACAACGCCCGGCCGCGGTCGGGGTGCCCGGGCGCGGCCAGCGCGAGCGCGCGGGTGAGCCAGCTCTTCGCTTCGGCGGCCAGCCCGCGCAGCAGCCAGTATTCGGACGGACGCGCGGCGATCCGCAGGGCGACGCCCGCTTCGTCCGAAGTGGACAGTGACCGGTCCAGTGCGGCCCGCAGGTTCGCGTGGTCGCGGGTCAGGCCGGCGAGCAGGCGCTGCTGCCGGCCGCTCACCCACCCGGCTTCGGCGCGCGCGGTCAGCCGGTCGAACCACTCCGCGTGCCGCCGCGCCACCCGCTCGCGCTCGCCCGACCGCTCCAGGCGTTCCTGCCCGTACTCCCGCAGGGACTCCAGCAGCCGGTAGCGGACCACGTCGTCGTCCTGCCGCCGGACGAGCACCGACTTGTCGAGCAGGCCGTCGACCAGCTCGAGCACCTCGTCCGGCGGGACGTCGCACACGTACGCGGCCGCGTCGAGGTCGAAGGATCCGGCGAAGACCGACGCTCGCGCCCAGACCTCCTTCTCCGCCGGCGAGCACAGCTCGTGGCTCCAGTCGATCGCGGACCGCAGCGTCTGCTGCCGTTCCGGCGCGCCGGGCAGGCCGGATTTCAGCAGGCCGAGCCGGTCGGCCAGCCGATCGGCGATCTGCCGCGGAGACAGCGAGCGGATCCGGGCCGCGGCGAGCTCGATCGCCAGCGGCAGCCCGTCGAGGCGCGCACACAGCTCGTCCAGGACGCGCTCGGAGTCCGGGCCGGCGGGCAGGGCGGCGGGCCAGATCCGGGCGGCGCGGTCGCGGAAGAGCCGCACGGCGTCGGCCGCTTCCAGGGGCGGCACCGGCAGCACCTGCTCGCCGGGGACCGCCAGCGACTGCCGGCTGGTGGCCAGGACGACGACGTGCGGACACTCGGCCAGCAGCGTGGCGGCGAACTCCGCGCAGGCGCCGACGACGTGCTCGCAGTTGTCCAGCACCAGCAGCACCGTCCGCGGCCAGAGGTGGTCGACGACCAGCCGGTCCGGAGCCAGGCCCGGCCGCCCGTGCAGCCCGAGCCGATCCGCGACGACGTTCGCCACCAGCGCCCCATCGCGCACCTCGGCGAGCCCGGCGAACACGACACCGCCGGGAAAACCGGCGGCGACGTCCGCCGCCACCCGCACCGCGAGCCGGGTCTTGCCGACCCCGCCGGGGCCGGTGAGCGTCACCAGCCGCGCGTCACCGAGCAGCCGGCGGACTTCCGCACCCTCCCGCCGTCGGCCGACGTAGCTGGTCAGCTCGGCCGGCAGGGCGGGCTCGGGCGTGGACGTCAGTGGGCACCTCGCAGTCGGGAACTCGATCAATCTAACCGAGCCACCGGCACCGGGCGACCGCGTACGTAGCCGCGCGGCGGCAATACCGGATTTCCCCGATGCGGCGTGCGGGCCGAGGCGGTGATGATCACCGGCGTCCGGCTCGAGGAGGCTCGAAATGCCCTGGAAGCGCCACAGTGTTTTGGCAGTTGCGCTTAGGGTCGCGGCGGGTGCTTCGCCGTTCCGCGACCGCACCCCGGCCCCCGGCCGCAGGCGGCACCGGTGACCCGCGCGGCCGCGCCTGGCCGCCGGCCCCACGACCGCACCCCGCTCCCCGGCCACAGGCGGCACCAGTGACCCGCGCCGCCGTCGAAGCCCCCGCCTGGACCTGGCCGGTGGCCCGCCTGATGACCGACGCCGTGCTCGCCGAGCTCCGGCGGGCCGTGCCCGGGTACCCGACCGCCCGGGACGGCCGGGCCTGGCGGTTCGTGGCCGTCAACCTGCACCGGACGCTCACCGGGGACGACGCCGGCTGGGACGGTGCCGATGCGGACCTGTTCCGGAAGCTGGGCGCCGCCGAGTTCGCCGCGGGGCACGATGCCCAGCGTGTGGTCCGGGCCTGCAGTGCCGGGAGCCGCCGTGCGCTGGCCGCGCTGGGCAAGCCGCCCTCCGCCGTCGTCTGCGCTTGCGCGGAGGCGCTTTTCTCCGGCGTCGAAGCCCTTTCCCGGCTGACGAGCGCCGGTTACGCCCGGGCCCGCGACGCCGGTGACCCCGGCGGCAAGCTGCTGCTCGACGCGATCCTCATCGGTGCCGCGGACCTCGAGGCCCTGTCCTGGGCCGCCCGGTGGCCCCTTCCGGAGCACGTCGTCCTCGTCGCCCTGGACCCGGGCGCGGCCGCTCCCGGCGCGCCCGTGCTCGCCGACCTGGATGCCCCGGAACCGCGGCTGCTGCTCCCGGACGGCACCGCACCCGGCCCCTTCGGCGCCCGGGCCGCCGTCGGGCCGCGGGTGCCCCTGGCCGACGCGGCGAAGTCGCTGCACTGGGCCCGCCGCACCCTGGAGCTGGTCCACGACGGCGTCCTGCCCGACCGGCCGGTCACCCACTGGGCGGACCACCTGACCACCCACTGGCTGCTGGCCGACGCCTTCCTCACCACGACCCTGGCCGACCGGGCGCTCGCCCCGCTCGACGCGCTCACCCCCACCCAGCGCACCAAGGCGGCCGACACGCTCCTCGCCCTCGTCAGCACCGGCGGCAGCGCCCCCGAGATCGCGCGGCTGCTCGGCGTGCACCCCCAGACCGTCCGCCACCGCCTGCGCCTGCTCACCGACCTCTTCGGCAGCCGGCTGTCCGACCCGGCCGAACGCCTCACCCTCGAGATCGCCCTGCGCGCGAGGAAACTCGCCGGCGAATAGGCTCGACGGCATGACCGACACCGAACCGGGCGCCTGAGCCGATGGCCCGGATCCTCGTCACCGGCGCCACCCAGGGTCTGGGCCGCCTCACCGCCGAAGAGCTGCTCGCCGACGGCCACCACGTCCTCGCCCACGGGCGGGGCGCCGGGCGGCTGGACGACCTCGCCGCCCGTGGCGCCGACGTCGTCCTCGGCGACCTCGCCGACGCCGGGGAGACCCGGGACGTCGCCGAGCAGGTGAACCGCCTCGGGCCGGTGGACACCGTGATCCACAACGCCGGCGTCATGACCGGCGCCACGATCCTTCCGGTCAACGTCGTCGCGCCCTACCTGCTCACCGCCCTCGTCGGCCCGCCCGGGCGCCTGGTCTACCTCAGCAGCGGCATGCACCGCGGCGGCCGGGCCGAACTGGCCGGCCTCGACTGGTCCGGGGCGCGTCCGACCGGGTCCTATTCGGACAGCAAGCTGCTGGTCACCACGCTCGCCGCCGCCGTCGCGCGCCGGTGGGCGCGGGTGTTCAGCAACGCCGTCGACCCCGGCTGGGTCCCGACCCGGATGGGCGGCGCGGGCGCCCCCGACGACCTGCGCGAAGGAGCCATGACCCAGGTCTGGCTCGCGACCTCCGACGATCCGGAGGCCCGCACCAGCGGCGGCTACTGGCACCACCGGCGGCACGCCGACCGGCATCCGGCGGCCGCCGGCCGGGAGTTCCAGGACCGGCTCCTCGACGCGCTCGCCGGGCACACCGGCGTTCCGTTCCCCTGACGCGCCGATTCCCGGACCCCGGGCGGCGAGCATTCCGGAAACGCGCGTGAATGCGTTACGATGACGGCGAGGCGAATCGACACCGAGGGGGCTTGCCGGTGCCCGGCATCATCGATTTCTCCGTCCGGTTTCCGAGCGGCGTGCTGAAGGTCCCGGATCTGCAGTCCGCGTCCGGGGTGCCGCTGCCGGAAATCCTCGAAATCACGCACACCGAAACCATTCCGGTCCTCGGCGAGCACGAACAGGCGTGGGAGCTCGCGGTGGACGCCGGCCGGGAGGTGCTCGACCGCAGCGGGGTCGAGCCGGGTGACGTCGGGTACGTGCTCTACGCCGGGTCCGGCGAATGGGACGTCCCCTTCTGGTCGCCGGCCGCCAAGGTGGCCGAGGAACTGGACATCCGGCGGGCGCACTGCTTCGAGGTCGCCAACTTCTGCAACGCCACCATGACCGCGGTCCAGCTCGCGGCCGACAAGATCGCCCTCGGCCGGGCCGAGCACGTCCTGGTGCTGTCCGGTGACCGGCTCGCCGGGCTCGTCGACCACGCCGACCCCGACTCGAAACCGCTGTTCAACTTCGGCGACGCGCCCGCGGCCATCCTGCTCGGCGCGCACGGCGCCCGGTTCGAGGTCGTGCACTCCGCGATGCGGACCGACCCCGCCTGGGCCGACTACTACCGTGGGGAAATCCTCGACGACCGGATCTACATGCGCCGCCGCGGGCACCGGAAAGGGCTCGGCGACGCCTACGTCCGCCATTTCGTCGAACTCGTTTCCGAAACCCTCGGCGAACTCGAGCTGCCGCTCGGGGAAATCGCGTTCCTGCTGATGAACCAGGGCGACCGCGGCATGCACGAACGCCTGCTCGGCACGCTCGGCATTCCGCGGGAGAAATCGGTGTTCAACTACGACCGGCTCGGGCACATGGGCGGGTCGGACCCGTTCATCGCCCTGCGCGGCCTGCTCGACGAGCACCGCCTCACCGAGGGGGACACGGTGCTCGTCGCCAGCAGCGGCATGGGGTTCAGCTGGGGCGTGACCGCGCTGCGCTACGGCAGCTGACGCCGCAGCTCGTCGAGGTGGTCGAAGCCGGCGAGGACGGTCTTCGTGTCGAGGCCGAAGTCGACCAGGCAGGCCACCTCGTCGACGCCGGTCTCCGCCAGCCGCCGCGCGATGCCGAGCGCCTTGGGAACGGTGCCGAGCAGGCCGCCGTCGTCGAAGTACCGCCGGAACGAGTGCTCGACCAGGAAGTCCAGCTCGTCCGGCGGCAGCTTGGCCGGGTCGACCCGGCGCTTGCCGTCGAGCCGCGAACCCAGGATCAGGCCGAGCGAGCTGCGGATGTACTCGCTCAGGGCGGGGCGGACCTGGTCGCGCACGCGGTCTTCGTCGGTGCCGAGGAAGGTGTGCACCATCAGTACGACGTGCCCGGGCCAGCCGTCGGCGTCCGGCCGCTGCGCCACCGCCTCCCGGTACGCGGCGATCTTCTCCGCCAGCTGCCCGACGTCCTGGCCGAGCAGGTGCGTGAGCAGCCCGGCCCCCAGCGCGCCGGCCGCGCGGAACGTGTCCACCGAGCCGCCGCTGGTCAGCCAGATCGGCAGGTTCGCCTGCACCGGGCGCGGATACGTGCGGAACCGCTGGAGGGTGCCGGCGCCGTCCTTGCCGGCCATTTCCTCGCCGCGCCACAGCGCGCGCACCTGCTCGGCGTAGTCGACGACCAGCCGGCGGCGGTCGGGGTAGGCGTCCGGGTTGAGGACGAAGTCCGACGCGTGCCACCCCGAGGCGAACGACAGCCCGACCCGGCCGCCGGAGATGTTGTCGACCACCGCCCACTCTTCGGCGATGCGGGCCGGGTGGTGCAGCGGCGCGACGACGCTGCCGGCGCGGATCGCCACCCGCTCGGTCACCGCGGCCACCGCGGCCCCGGTCACCGCCGGGTTCGGGTAGAGCCCGCCGAAGGGGTGGAAGTGCCGTTCCGGCGTCCACACCGCGGCGAAATCGTTGCGGTCGGCGAACTTCGCGCCTTCCAGGAGCAGTTCGTAGCGGTCACCGGACTCGGCGGTGCTGTCGTTGGCGAAGTAGAACAGGCTGAAGTCCACCGGGAAATCCCCTCCAGAACGGTCAGTTGTCGGTTGCCGGGGCGGCCGGGCCGAGAGGCACCGCCGCCCGGTCCGCGGCGGTGGCGCCGGCCCAGCGGACGACGGCGGGCGCGGCCAGCCCGGCCAGCAGCATCACCGCACCGAAGGCCAGCCAGCCCGGCGCGCCGCCGCCGATGATGAGCACGGTCACCGCGAACGGCGCCACGGTCGACCCGAGCTGGGTCGACATGCCGAACAGGCCTTGGTACTGGCCCTGGGCGTGGTCGGGGGCCAGGCCGTAGGCCAGCGACCAGGCACCGGCGCTGTGCAGCATCTCCCCCAGCACGTGCGCCAGCGCACCGGAGACGAGCACCAGCACCGCGGCCCACACCGGCAGCCCGGCGGCGAACGCGTAGAGCCCGCAGGTGACGGCGAGGACGAAACCCGCGCGCCGCAACGACTTCGCGCCGCCGTCCGGCTTCTCCGCGCCCTTGCTGACCCGGACCTGCAGCAGCACGACGCATACAGTGTTGAGCACCAGCAGCGCGGAGAACAGCGACGACGGCGCCGCCGTGCGGCGGGCGATCCACAGCGGCAGCGCGACCGTCAGCAGCGGGCCGTTCATGATCAGCACGGCGTTGATCAGCGCGAACGCCGCGTACGGCCGGTCGCGCAGCACCCGCAGGCGCGGCCCGCCGGCCGGCTGGGCCACCGGCTCGACGCTCGGCACCCGCAGGTAGCAGAGCCCGGCGACGGCGAACAGCACCCCGGCGAGCAGGAGCAGCACGACGTACCCCGTGTGCGAGTCGAAGTACAGGCCGATCCCGCCGAGCACCGCGCCCGCGGAGACGCCGATGTTCGCGATGGAGCGGAAGTACGACCACGCCCGCACCCGGTCCTCCGGCGGGACCACGGCCGCCACCAGCGTGCCGCGTGAGGCGTCGGTCGCGGACTCGCCCATCAGCACCAGGCAGGCGGTCACCGTGAGCCAGGCGAAGCTGCCGACGAACGCGTACCCGCACGCGGTGACGCCGAGGGCGCACAGGGCGATGACCGTGGCGTTGCGCGGGCCGAGCAGGTCGGCCGCGTGCCCGGCGGGCACCGCGACGACCATCCCGGCCAGCGCGCCGATGGTCAGGGCCAGCCCGACCTGCGCCGCGGCGAGGCCCAGCGAGCCGGTGAAGTACAGGACGCTGACGGACATGATGATGCCGTGCGCGGTCGTCTTGGCCAGGTTGCTGACGCTGATCACGCGCACGACGCCCGCGGGCGGCACGAGCTCGGCCAGCGCCGCGCGCAGCCGGGTCCCGGCCGTCACCGGCCGCTCGGCTCGAGCTCGAAACCGGTGAACGCGGGCTGCGCGCGCAGCGCCGGCCGGTCGATCTTGCCGTTGGCGTTGAGCGGCAGCGCGGCCAGGTGCACCAGCCGCCGCGGCACCATGTGCAGCGGGACGTGCTTGCGCAGCCACCGCCGCAGCTCCCCGGCCGGCTGCTCGTCGCCGGTGTAGAACCCGACGAGCACGGTCTCGCCGCCGGCCGGGCGGGCGAGCACCACGGCCTGGCCGATCCCCTCGTGGCGGCGCAGCGCGGCCTCGATCTCGCCGAGTTCGACGCGGTAGCCGCGCACCTTCACCTGGTTGTCGAGCCGGCCCAGGTGCACCAGCCCGCCTTCCTCGAACCGGACGCGGTCCCCGGTGCGGTAGTAGTGCTGCGGGGTCAGGCCACCGCCTTCGTAGGGTGTCGTGCCGTCCGGGCCGTGGGCCAGGAAGCGCCCGGTGTCGTCGGCCGGGTCGAGGTAGCCGTCGAACCGCTGCGGCCCCCGCACGCACAGCTCGCCCTCTTCGGCGAGCTGCCCGTCGTCACCGAGCACCACGTGGTCGAGGAAGTCGTAGACCGGGCCGATCGGCACCGTGTCGTTCGACGTCGGCGGCCAGCTCAGCGGGTCGAGGCCGAGCCGGAACTCGGTGCAGGCGACGGTCAGCTCGGTCGGGCCGTAGACGTTCGTGATCACCGCGTCGGGCGCCACGGCCTGCCAGCTCTCGGCCTGGTCGTAGGTGAGCGGCTCGCCGATGAACACGCTGTGCCGGACCCCGGTCGCCCGGCCCTTGGGCAGGGTGCCGAGCTCGTCGCCGACCGAGACCACCGACGGGACCGAGAACCAGTGCGTGATCGCCCGGTCCACCAGGTAGTCGACCGGGCTGAGCAGCTCCGCCTTGCCCGGCACGACCAGGGTCGCACCGCCGGCCCAGGTGACGAACAGGTCGTACACCGACGGGTCGAAGGTCAGGTCGAAGGTGTGCGACATCCGGCAGCCCGGGCCCACCGCGAAGCGCTCGACGTTGTGCCGGACGTAGGGCACCACGTTGCGGTGGCGGATCGGCACACCCTTCGGCCGCCCGGTGGAGCCGGAGGTGAACAGCAGGTAGGCGACGGCGCCGTCGTCGGCCGGGTGCGCCGGCAGCGGTGGTTCCCCCGCCCCGGCGAGCACGTCGGCGTCCGAGGGGGCCAGCACGGCCGGGACGGCATCCCCGAGGCCGGCCAGTTGCGGGGCGCCCGACTCGTCGGCGATCAGCACGTCCGGACGGGCCAGTTCGCACACCGTCCGGTTGCGCCGCACCGGATAGCCCGGGTTCAGCGGCAGGACGGCGGCGCCGAGCCGCTGGGCGGCCAGGTACCCCGCGAATGTCGTCACGGTGTGCGCGGCCAGCAGCGCCACCCGGGCCGGCGGACCGCCGTGCTCGGCCACCATCCGGGCCGCCAGCCCGAGCGCGCACCGGTGCAGCTGCGCGTAGGTCAGTTCGGTGGTGCCGATTTCGACCGCCACGGCGTCGGGCGTGCGGGCGGCGGTGCCGGCGAAGATCTCGTAGAGGGTCACGCCGTCACCGCCACATCGGTCAGCGAAGGCGCGGTGACCTTCATCGTCGACGGTGGTTCCGTGCGCCGCGGGACCAGGTGCAGCCGCTGGACGCCCTCCTCGGCCGGAGCCAGGGCGGCCTGGCAGCCGCAGGGGTCTTCGGCGTAGCCGGCGAACCGGTAGGCGATCTCCATCATCCGGTTCCGCGCGGTCGGCTTGAAGTCGGCGACCAGGTGCGCCCCGGCGCGCGCGGCCTGGTCGGCGAGCCAGCCCAGCACCACCGCGCCGACGCCGAACGAGACCACCCGGCACGAGGTCGCGAGCAGCTTGAGGTGCCACGCCCCGGCGTCCTTGGCCACCAGCAGCACCCCGACCGCGCCGTGCGGGCCGAACCGGTCGGCGAGCGTGGTCACCAGGACCTCGTGGCGCTCGTCGGAGAGCAGGCCGCGCAGCACGGCGTCCGGGTAGTGCACGCCGGTGGCGTTCATCTGGCTGGTGCGCAGGGTCAGTTCCTCGACGCGGGAGAGCTCCTCCTCACCCGCCCGGCGGATCCCGAGCTCCAGGTCCAGCGAGCGCAGGAAGTCCTCGTCGGGCCCGTCGAAGCGGTCGCGGGCGGCGTCGCGGCGGAAGGAGGCCTGGTACATCGTGCGGCGCCGCCGCGCATCGACCGTGACGGTGGCCGGGCTGAACTCCGGCCGGCCGAGCAGCTCCGGCACGTCGGTGGCGTCGTAGCAGCGCACCTCGGGCAGGTGGTGGGCGACCTCCGCGCGTTCGACCGGCTGGTCGTCGACGAAGGCGATGGTGCCGAGCGCGAACTTCAGCTCGCCGGCGATCTCGCGCACCGAGCCGGACTTGCGGCCCCAGCCGATCTTCGGCAGCACGAAGTACTCGGCCAGGCCGAGCGCCTCCAGCCGCTCCCAGGCATGGTCGTGGTCGTTGCGGCTGGCCACCGATTGCAGGATGCCGCGCGCGTCCAGCTCGCGCACCACCGCGCGGACCTCCTCGGCCACGCCGACCTCGGCGTCCTCCAGCAGGGTGCCTCGCCACAACGTGTTGTCGAGGTCCCAGACCAGGCACTTCACCGTAGTCACGGCTGTTCCCTTCCCGCTCAGACCCGCCACAGCGACACCGCCCACGCGGCCACCGGACTGTTGTTCAACACCAGCACGTGTTCCCCCGCCGAGACCTCGCCCGAGCGGAGCAGGCCGTCGAGGTTGAGCACGACGTCCATCGCGCCGACGTGCCCGTAGCCGGCCAGGTTCCGGGCGCACACCGGGTGGATCGGCAGGCCCAGCAGGGTTTCGTAGAAGTCGTACGCACTCGCGGTCACGTTCTGCATCAGCGTGGCGGCGACCCCGTCCTTGCCCAGGCCCGCGTCGGCGAGCACCTCGTCGACCAGCCGGCTCAGCCGCAGCCTGCTGTGCATGGCGAGCTCGAACCGGTAGCGGTCGGGCGAGGAGCACTCTTCGCGCCACTCGTACCAGGGCGCCTGCTTGTAGTCGACGCGGAACAGGTCGTGGAAGCTGCCGTCGGTCTCCTGCCGGTGCGCCACCAGCTCCGGCCGCCCGCCGCGGACCACCGTCATGGCGTAGGCGCCGTCCCCGATCACGGTGACCGGGTAGCGGACGCGGTCGGCGCCGGCCGGGCGGCTCGCGTGCGTGATCAGGACGCTCTGCTTCGCCGGATCCGCCAGCAGCAGGTCCCGGGCCAAGGCCCAGGCCACGCTCGAGCCCGCGCACCCGAGCCCGTCGACGGTGAAGGAGAACGTCTTCTGCAGCCCGCAGCCGTCCTGGACCCGGCCGACGTCCGAGCCCAGCAGGACGTCCGGCGCCCGCGGGCCGACCATGACGAGCACGTCGGGCTCGCCCGGTGTCTCCTTGAGCAGTTCCTGGCACGCCCGGGTCGCGTACTCCGCCGTGTCGGCCTCCGGGAAGACCCCGACCCGCGACACCCCGCTGGCCGTGGCGAACTCGGCTTCCTCGGCCGGCAGGGAGTCCAGTTCGGACAGTGCCGTCACGTCGGTGAAGTCCTCGGGCAGGACACAGTGGACGGTGCCGATCCCGATCATGTCCGCTCCCGTCATGCCCACGTCCGCAGGGCTTCTTCGGCCAGCACGAGCTCGCTGATCTCGTTGCTGCCCTCGATGATTTCCATCAGCTTCGCGTCCCGGTAGGCGCGCGCGACCGGGTGCCCGTCGCGGGCGCCGGCCGAGCCCAGCAGCTGCACGGCGGTGGCCGCGCCCGCCGCCGCTCCCGGCGCGGCGGCGGGCGTGGCCAGCACGGCGGCGCCGCCGAGGTCCGGGTCG